>CAXTJC010000190.1:0-6340 GCA_964244225.1 uncultured Acidobacteriaceae bacterium | reverse complement strand
GGGCGTACTGGAGGATGAGGTCGAGGTCGGCTTCGGTGGTTTGGCGCTTGATGCGGGCGGGGACGCCGGCGACGAGCGAGCGAGGTGGGATGACGGTGTGCTCGGGGACTACGGCGCCGGCGGCGACGATGGAGCCGGTGCCGATGCGGGCGTTGTTGAGGACGGTGGCGCCGATGCCGATGAGGACTGCGTCTTCAAGCAGGCAGCCGTGAACGGTGGCGTTGTGGCCGATGGTGCAGAGATCGCCGACAGTGACGGTGTAGAGGTAGCGCTGGCCGTGGAGGACGGCGCAGTCCTGGATGTTGGACTGGGCGCCGACGCGGATGCTGTTGACGTCGCCGCGGAGTACGGCGTTCATCCAGACGCTGGAGTGTTCGGCGAGGACGACGTCGCCGATGACCTGGGCGGAGGGGTCGATGTAGGAGGTGGGATGGATGGCGGGGTGGTGGGTCTGGAAGGGGCGGAGCATGGGTTGAGTGTAGGGGTTCGTTGTCGAAGGTACATTGTTCGTTGTTCGTTGTTCGTTGTTCGTTGTTCGTGTTCGTGTTCGTTGCGGGCTGGGTTGCGGATGGTGTTCCTCTGCGGTTGGAGAGGGAGCAGAGACCGGCAATGACGTTTCTTGCTGAAGATGGCCGACCGGAGCGGTGACGAAACTGGCAGCCTGGACCGGAGAACGGACAACGGACAACATAGAACGTAGAAACAGACTGGGAACGTGTCCGGATAACGTGGAATGTAAAAACAGGCTGGAGAACGTACAACGGAGAACGGAGAACTCAAAAACAGCGTGGCTAAACGATGTAAATGAGATTTTCTTCTCGAAAGAGAGAAGGACGGGCGTATTCTATCGACTGCCCTCGTATGGGTCGTCTGGAGGTGTTTTTCCTTTGGCAGAGGTTCGAGTACAAGAAGGCGAACCCCTTGAGAATGCCTTGCGGCGCTTCAAGCGCAAGGTGCAGACCGAAGACATTATCAAGGAAGTCAAGCGCCACTCTTTTTATCTGAAGCCTGGTGAGAAGAAGCGTGTAAAAGAGGCGCTTGCGCGCAAGCGTAACCGCAAGAAGATCCGCAAGGAACAGGATTAGTTCCTGTTTCGCGTAGTAAGGCCGTCCCGGCTGAGAGATGCCGGGGCGGTTTTTGACTCAAGATGCTGTCAACTCGTCCCTCCTCCCCTGCGAGTGTCAGCACCGGCCCGAGTGTGTCCGCGGCCGGTATGCCTGCACGAATTCTGTCCTACTTCCTTCTGCTGTCATTTGAAAAAGTAGTCGGGCCCTGGTTCTTCCGTTTTGGGGGGTGCATCCATGGAGTTCGTCGATCGCATTTTGCTGTGCGCGGACTGTGGCGGGCAGTTCATCTTTACTGCCGGCGAGCAGCTTTTTTTCTTCGATAAACAGTTCAAGAACGATCCGAAGCGGTGTAAGCCGTGCAAGGGCCGGCGATCCGGGGTAGTCGCGGCGCCTGGATCCGGGCCGGCGGCGGCGGGCATTTCGCGGACGGAGACACGGACGACGTGCTCCCGGTGCGAGGTCGAGACGACGGTGCCGTTCAAGCCGACGCAGGGCCGGCCGGTGCTGTGCCGGCAGTGCTTCCAGGCCGCCCAGAGCAGCGGCACGAGCGCAGCCGGGGATGCAACGGGTTCCTCGCCGGCGCAGATTCCGGTGGAGCTGGTTGTGGCTGAGTCGGCGAGTGCTGTGCGGAGGCAGGGCGGCGAGGGATGAGATAAGGCTGGGTGATGCGGTATGACGGCCGGTCGTAGAGTGCCGCATCCGGTTACTCTCTGCGCGATCGTACCCGGGTAGTCCGTGTCTGAAAAGAGGCTGACTCGCGGGAGAGGATAAAATCTCTCGGAGCAATGCTGACTGCGCGGCGCACGACCGAGTTTCGGGACAATCTGATGACGTGGTACCGGGAGCATGCCCGGGAGCTACCGTGGCGTGGCATCGGCGACCCATACCACACGTGGGTTTCTGAGGTGATGCTGCAGCAGACGCGGGTGGCGGCCGTGCTCGAGCACTATGCGGCGTTTTTGAAGAAATTTCCGACGCTTCTGGCGCTGGCGCTGGCGAGCGACACGGAGGTGCTGGCGGCGTGGTCGGGGCTGGGCTACTACCGGCGGGCGCGGATGCTGCACCGGGCGGCGAAGTTCATTACCCAGGAGCGCGGCGGGGTGCTGCCCTCGACGTCTGTCGAGCTGCGAACTCTGCCAGGGGTGGGCGAGTACACGTGCGCGGCGATTGCGAGTATTGCGTTTGGGGAGAGCATTGCCGTGGTGGACGGCAATGTGGAGCGGGTGCTGCTGCGTGTAACCGGCCGGCCGGAGGAGAAGACGGCGGCGGTGCGGACGTTTGTGAAGCAACAGGCAGCGGCGCTGGTTCCACCGAGGACACGCGAGGGCAATGGCGGCGGCCCGGCGGAGAATGCGCCGGGGGACCACAATCAGGCGATGATGGAGCTGGGCGCGACGATCTGCCTGCCGCGGGCTCCGCTGTGCCTGCATTGCCCGCTGTTTGCGCTGTGCAAGACGCGCGGTGAGCACAAGACGGTGCCGCGCGGCCAGGTGCGCAGCAAGCCGATCGCGTATCTGCTGCAGCTGCGAAAGCGGGGTATTACGACGGAGGTTCTGCTTGAGGAACGCGACGCGGCGGCGAGCCTGATGCCGGGAATGTTCGAACTGCCGCCGCTGCCGGAGGACGCAGTGGAAGGCCGGGAGCCGGCGCTGCGGGTGCGGCATGGGATTACGAATACGAACTACTATGTGCGGGTGTTTCAGCCGGAGACGCGCGACGACAGCGCGCTGCGGATGGCGGTGCCGGCGACGGACCGGGTTCTGCACTGGGTCGCGGTGAAGCGGCTGGGAGATCAGCCGCTGACTGGATTGGCGAGAAAGATTCTGATGCGGATGAAGGTGATGAAGCCGAAGGCGCTGGCGGCGGAGACGCCCGAATGATGTTGCAGGGTTACCTGGCGTCGTGCGCCTTTTCGCCGGCCTGTGTTGCCTTGTCCTGATCTTTCTCGGTCTTGGCCTGATCCTTGACGGCTTTGGCGTTGGCGCTGGATGCTTTTTCCTGAGCCTTCTGGCGCTTGTGCTCGGCCTTGCGTGACGCTTTGCCGGCTTTAGTCTCGCTGGGGGCGCTTTGCGTGGTGGTCTGGGACGTGGTGCTTTGGGTCTCCTGCGCCAGCGCCGCGGGTGCGGCGGAGAGGATGGTAAGCAGGGTGGCGGCGAGGGCGAGCGAGGACTTGCGCGGCATGGGTCTCCTTAGTGATCGACAGCCGGTTGGATGATGCGGAGATGCTGGGCGATGCAGGGGAGGGATGGCGCTGCGGCGGGGGGGCTTCAGGCAGAGGCCTGCTTATGCGAGGGACTGGAGATAAAGGGGCACCGGTGAGGCTATGTAAAGGTACGTCGCTTCGCTCCGTCCGCTAAAGGCAAATGCGGGGATCCGTTCGCTTCGCTCAGGATGACAAGCGTAAGGGTGATGGCAAGCGGAAGGGGGTGGATGGCAAGCAGAAGGGGGTGGATGACAAGCAGAGGAGACTGCATAACAAGCAGAGGGGAGTGGACAAACAAAAGGCGGGTGGATGGCAAACGAAAGGGGGTGGATGGCAAGCAGAAGGCGCAGGTGCTGCAGAACGAGTCTAGTAGGCGCGCTGGTACATGCGGGAGATGCGGTCGTGCCAGCCGAGGCCGTCTTCATCGAGCAGGGCCCAGACATAGCCGAGGCCGAGGGGCAGGGCGGAGAGGATCATGGCGAGCAGGCGGCGGCGCATGGCGGAGCGGCTGGGGTTTTCGTCGGACAGAGTGCAGAGGGCCAGGCGGGCGTAGCGCATGCCGGGGGTGGCGTCTGAGAAGAGGAAGAAGAGCTGGTGGTAGACGAGGCCGAAGACGAGCAGGCTCGCCACCGTGCCGGCGAGCGCAAGCGGCAGGGGCATGGCGAGCGGGGTGTGGCTGACGCGGACGGCGGTGGAGACGAAGACGGCGATGGCGGCGAGGACGCACACAGTGACGAGGCACAGATCGACGAGGCCGGACATGAGGCGGCGACTGAGCGGGGCTGTCTGTGGGACGAGGGTGGGGATGTAGTCGGTGTTGAGGGGGTCGAAGAAGGTGGTGGTGGGCTGCGCGGAGAGCAGGATGGAGGTCCACTCGGGCGCGGCGGCTGCTTCGGCGGGGGCGACGGAGATGTGGTCGGCTTCGACCTCAAAGATGCGGAGCTGGGCGGGGTCGGCGTGGGGCTCGTCGCGGAGCGGGCCTTCGGCGAGACGGGGCCGGGCTTTGCGGGCGGCGATGAGCTGGCGAGGAAACTCGATGAGGTTGGCGGGGATGGGCTCGGGCGCGGAGGTCTCGAGGAAGGTGGGATCGTGGCGGAAGGCGATCTCCTCGTCGAGGAGCATGGCCTCTTCCTCGTCGGGCGCGGCGGTGATGGCGATGCTGTAGGCGACGGGTGGCGGGGCGGCGGGGCGGCCGGTGTCCTCATACATGCGGACGGTGTAGGCGGGGGTGGCGACCTCCGCCGAGGGCAGGCGCGCGGGCGGCGGCTCCGGCATGAGGATGGCGCGGGTGGCGGCCTTCTGCTGGGCGAGGATGGCGGCGGCGACGGCGGCGGGCTGCGCGGGGGGAAGGGCGGACTGGATGGGGACGGAGGTGACGGGCTGCTGGGGCTGATCCCAGTCGCCGAGATCGGCGAGCAGCTGCTGCTGGGCGCGGGCGATGGCGCGGGCGTTGATGCTGGCGACCTCGGCGGCGGCCTCTGCCTGGTGGAGGGCGCGGGCGGACTCTTCGGCGAGAACGGCGCGGTAGCTGGGTGAGGCGGCGTAGCGCTCGGCGACGGCGGCGGCGATGGCGGCGGAGCGGGTGCGGGCGGGGCGGGGTGTCCCGGACTCTTGCAGTGGGCTCGCGGCGACGGAGTTGATGCTGGGATTGGCTCGGCGGGCGCGGTGGGCGCGGAGGCGCTCGGCGACCTGCTCCTTCAAGGCAAACGGCTCGGGGATCTCGGCGGTGGCTTCGGGTTCGGGACGCCGGTCGATCTGGGCTGCGTTTGTCATTGCGGGTGCTTGTCCTGTGCGGGTGAAGCCGATAGACGGCCGGGGAATCGGTTAGCCTGAGAACAGTGGCACGGTCAGACGAGAGCGGCGGGCGAGAGCGGAGTGCACGGCGACCCGGACATTGCACCGGGTATGGAGCAGCTGGTCATGGCTTGCTCGTCGGTCATGTGCCTGTGTCCTTTCGACTTCTGTGGAGTCCAGCGGCGTGGTTCGTCGCTACTACCCTTTTGATAACTACCATGCTGCCGGGCGCAGTTTCCAGGATTGCCGAGGCGCAGGAGGTGACGAGTAAGGCACCTTTCGGCACGCCGCCGGCCGGGCAGCCTGAGGGGCTTCCAGACGCACCCGATCTGCCGCTGGCGAAGGTGATGCCGGAGGATGAGGGAACGGTGCCGGTGGATCTAGTTTCAGATACGCAATCGAAGGTGGGAAGCGTGTTCACGCTCGACGGCAACGTGGTGATTCACTATCGCGACCGCGTGCTCGAGGCGGACCACATCGAGTTTGACCAGGACACCGACGAGCTGACCGCGACCGGGCACCTGCATGTGACGGGCGGCAAGAACCATGAGGAGATACGGGCGAGCCACGGGACGGTGAACCTGAAGACGCAGGTGGGGCGCTTCTACGACGTGACGGGATCCGTGGGGGTAAAGACCGGCGGCAAGCGGCTGACGTATGTGAACGGCAATCCATTCCTGTTCAGCGGCCGCGAGGTGGTGAAGACGGGCGAGGCAACGTATGAGGTGCACGATGGAACGGTGACCTCATGCCGGTTGCCGCATCCGGACTGGCTGCTCACGGCGGGGCTGTTCACGGTGGATGATGAGCGGGCGAAGGCGAAGAACAGCGTCTTCAAGCTGCTGAATGTGCCGGTGTTTTACCTGCCGTATGTCGCGCACCCGATTGACTCCGAGACGCGGCAGACGGGGGTGCTGATCCCGATCATCGGGCAGTCGTCGACCAAGGGCCTGGTGCTGGGCGAGCAGATCTACTTTGCGCTGAGCCGGAGCACGGACCTGACGGTAGGGACGGAGTACTTTTCGCGCCGCGGATGGATGGACGATGTGGTGTTCCGGCATCGCGGACTTGGCGATGACATGATCCAGGCGCGGTATAACCAGCTGTTCGATCGCGGAATCGGGTTTGGGCCGACGTATACCAATCAGGGTGGCGAGGATTTGACGTTTCTGGGGCGACATGACTTTTCGCCGGAGACGCGGGTGGCGGCAAATATCGAGTATCTGAGCTCGTATGTGTACCGGGAGGCGTTTTCGGAGAGCTTCAACCAGGCGGT
>CAXTJC010000189.1:0-6360 GCA_964244225.1 uncultured Acidobacteriaceae bacterium | reverse complement strand
CTCATACGGATGATGCTACATGCTTTCTACGACTTGGCCGATGTTAGACAGGTGATTTGGCGCCGCGGTAGAGGCCGGCGGTGCCGAAGGTGTAGCCGGTCCAGCGGGCGTTGTGGAAGCCTGCCTGCTGCATGAGGGAGAGCATGCGCGGCGGTCGCGGGAAGCGCTCGACCGAGGCCGGCAGATAGCGGTACGCGGCGGGTGAGCCGGAGATGAGGCCGCCGAGGACCGGCAGGATGCGTTTGAAGTAGAGCGAGTAGAGCACGCCTGTGAGGCCGCCGGGCTGATTGCACTCGAGGATAGCGATCTCGCCGCCGGGAGCGAGAACGCGATGCACCTCGGCGAGGCCGTCGGCGTAGTTGGCGAGGTTGCGGAAGCCGAAGGCGAAGGTGACGAGGTCAAGCGAGTCCGGCGCGAGAGTTAGATGGAGCGCGTCGGCTGAGATGAAGCGAGCGTTGGCCTTCGCGTGCTTTTGGCGGGCGCGGGCGAGCATCTCCGGGGCGAAGTCGCCGCCGAGGATCGGTTCGGCGTCTGCCGGCCGGTGCCGCAGCAGCGCGGCGGTCATGTCGCCGGTGCCGCAGCAGAGATCGAGGATGCGGGCCTGTGGCTCGCGCAGCCGGGCGCGAAGGGCGCGGGCGGCGCGAAGCCACCACAGGCGGTCTAGGCCAAAGGAGAGCAGGTGGTTCGCGCGATCGTAGGTGGGCGCGATGGTATCGAACATGCGCTGCACGTTAGCGGCGGCGTCAATCTCGGTCTGCGTGCCTTCGGGGCGGGCTCCGGACGCGGGCGGAAGAGAGCTCACGCGGTCTGTCCTTTGCTTCGAGCCGGGCTTCGGACTGGGCTTTGATCTGGGATTCGATCTGGCAAAGCTTTTCGATCAAGCGAGGCCGGTCTGGCATCGTGCAGGATCGACTCCGCAACGGGGAGAAGGTCGGCGGCGGAGACATCGCGGACCGGAATAACCGTGCCGATGGCGGTGGGCAGGATGAAGGTGAGCACGCCGGAGCGGGTCTTTTTGTCAGACCCGGTGAGGGCGACGAGCTTGCGAGCAGAGGCGGAGAACGGGGGCAACGGACCGAAGGAGTGGAGGACGCGCTCGATGCGTGCGCCCTCCACCTCAGCCAGAAGACCGCGTGTGACCGCGAGACGCGTGGCGGCGATCATGCCCCAGCCGATGGCCTCGCCGTGCAGCAGCTGTTTATAGCCGGTGGCGGCCTCGATCGCATGGCCGAGCGTGTGTCCGAAGTTGAGGATCATGCGGAGGCCGTGCTCGCGCTCGTCCGCATCGACAATCTCTGCTTTGATGCGCACGCTTGCCGCGATCACATGGGAGAGGGCCTTGACGTGGCCGGCGTGCTCCGGGTCGAGAAGCGTAGCGGCATTCGCTTCAAGATAGCTAAAGAGCCGGGGCGAGCGGATGATGCCCGCCTTGACGGACTCCTGCATGCCGGCGCGAAGCTCGCGCGCGGGCAGTGTGCGAAGCAGATCGGTGTCGGCGAAGACGGCGAGCGGGTGATGGAAGCTGCCGACGAGGTTCTTGCCGGCGAGCAGATTGACGCCGGTCTTGCCGCCAACCGAGGAGTCGACTTGCGCCAGCAATGTGGTAGGGACCTGGATGAAGTCGAGGCCGCGCATGTAGATGGCGGCGAGAAAGCCGGTCACATCGCCGACGATGCCGCCGCCAAAGGCGATCAGGAGCGTGTCACGATCGGCGCGGGCGCGGGCCAGCTGCTCGGCGAGGCGTTCCACGGCGGCAAGGCGCTTGTGCGTTTCGCCGGCGGGAAGAAAGAGCGGCTGCGGCGCAGAGCCGGCCGGGAATCCCGCGAGGAGGTCTGTCGACCAGAGACGCCAGATCTCCGGTGAGGTAACGACAAAGACTCGAGGCGCGCGGCCGGAGGTGAGTGCCCGAGCTCGGCGGCCAAGCGATGTCAGAAGACCGCTGCCCACGTGAACCTGGTAGCTGGCTGTCGGAGTCGTGACGGGGATGGTAGGCACAGACGCGATCATATCGCGGGAGCTAGCGAGACCGCTCAGGGCTCGATGGAGGGAGATCGGCGGCACGGTGGTTTGCCGAGCCGCCGATGTGCGGAGAGACTGCCAGGAAACTTGGTATGAACGGACGTTGAGGACGCTCTGATCAAGTTGAAGAAGTATTGAGCCGGTCCGAGCAGAAAGCAGGTTCCTCCCCTTCGGCTTCGCTTAGGGTCGGAATGGAAGAAAGAAAAGCAAAGGACTTGAGCAGAGTCTCCCTAACGTCTTGCTAACGGTTCGCCTGGGAGTGGGCAGAGCGGCCGATCCGGAGAGGTAATCGGCCGCTCTACGCTGCGAGCTACACCGAGAACTTGCGACGGATCGCGCCTGCCGCACCGACTAGACCGGTTGCCATCAGGCCGAGGGTACCCGGCTCCGGAACGGGGCTGGCGCCGGGGGAGCTGGGTGTGGAGGGCAGAGCGAAGTTAAGGGTTTCGGCACCAAGACCGAGGCTGCCGTCGATCTTGATCGTTGCCAGGTTGGTGGTCAGCGTGGTGTCAGCCTGCGCTGCTAGAGAGAGGCCGGCGCCGAGAGAGATTCCTGCCGCGTTGCTGTCCGAGATGGCGAGGGTATAGCCCTTGCACGGAGCGAGCGGGCCCAGTGTGAGACAGACGTCGGCGACGGTGAAGCTGTCAAGCAGACCGGGGACGCTGGCGTAGGCCACGGTGACGCTGTTCAGGCCATCGGCTGCGACGAAGGTACCCGGAAGAGTCTGAAGGAAGGTGTAGTTTGTGGTGCCGTTGACGAGGCTAAGACCGATGCCGGGGGCGATGGTTTCGGCGTGGGCGGAGGCTGCTGTGGAGAGAACGATGGCGGCAGAGGCGAGAAGGGAAGCAATGAGTTTCATGGTGTATCTCCTATGCCGATGGTCATTGCACGATGCGTACCAAAGCATTCGAGCGGCACGGCAGTTCGTAACAAAATGATTAAGTGGCTCAACGCGCAAGGGTTACACACCATAAGTGCATCAGTAACTCGCACAAGTTACTTTGTTAGCTCAGGTAATCATATTGAACTGGCGGAAAAGCAGAAAATGAGTTCCTACACTCGTCGGGCAAGCGGAAATTATTTGCTTTCTCTAGGAAAATTGGCTTAGTTTCCGCTAACTTGCTCACGCGGTCTCCGGCTCATCGAAGCAACGATGGTAACCAGAAGTAGGCCCCCGATAATAGCCAGAGAGAGAAGAGGGCTCACGACGATTCGAGGCTCGGCCAACATTTTGAGGGCCGCGAAGGCCAGGACGGCCGCTAAACCGAGGTGAAGGTAACGTAGCCGCTTTAATAGGTGGGCTAGCAGGAAGAAGAGCGATCGCAGCCCCATGACGGCCATGATGTTCGACGTATAGGCGAGAAAGGGCCGGCGTGTCACGGAGAGCACGGCCGGGATCGAGTCGAGCGCGAAGACGACGTCGGTGACCTCGATCGCGATGAGAGCCAGCAGCAGAATCGTCACACTGCGGTGACCGTCTTCCATGGCGAAGAAGCCATCCTGCCGCAGGCTGACAGGCTGCAGGCGATTGAGCCACGCGATCCAGCGCGGAGGTCTTTCCGCCTCGCCCTCTTTCTTCGGAAGAAGGAGTCGGATCGAGGCGATGAGGAGCACCACGCCGAAGGCGTAGCTGATCCATGCAAAGCGTTGCAGCAGATGGAGACCGGCAGCGATAAAGGCTCCACGCATGAGGATGGCGCCAAGTACGCCCCAGAACAGAATGCGCGGCTGGTTTGCCTCCGTGATGCGGAAGGCGTTGAAGAGCAGAAGAAAGATGAAGAGATTGTCGACCGAGAGGGCCTCTTCAATGGCGTACCCGGCGAGGTACTCCGTTGCGGCGAGATGGCCGGAGGCGTGAAGGACGAAGCCGGAGAAGGCGAGTGCGGCAGAGATCCAGAGAACGGTGGAGACGAGGGCGGTTCGATGCGCGGTTGCCGTGGTGCGCAGGGGCGTCCGATTGCTGTGTCGACGCGCGAAGAGGAACTCGACGGCGAGCAGAAGCACAAGAACGACGTGGAAGCCGATCCAGAAAGAGATGGGTGTGGATGGCGGCATGTCTTTAGAGCATTTCTCCTGATGCTGTGACGCTGTTCGACTGTAGTTGAGGTCATTTTCGTTGCAGAGATGGCATCGAGTGATGTGGCCCGGGGTACGCCTTCAAAAGAAATGCTACAGGGTGCGATTGAAGTCGCAGGTGGAAAGCTGCTCGATCCAGGGAGCCCGCACACTTCATGAGTTTAAGCTGGTGGTTCTTTGATCGAAGCCGAGGTATAGTTGCGGTCTCCCCGCAACAGGCATAGAAACCGGCCCCAATGAATCGACAGGAGCGATGTTCATGACGAGATTTGTTCGAGTGATGGTGGTATTGGCATGTGGGTTTGCATCCAAGTCAGCAAGCGCGCAGGCCCCGGCTGGCGCGACAGGGCAGTGCAAGGACAACAGCTATACAACCGCGGCCAAGAAGTGGCAGGCGTGCGCCGGGCACAAGGGCGTCCAGAGCTGGTTTGCGGATGCCAAACCAGCGGGTACGCCTGCAGCCGCTACCGCACCCGCGGTGGCAGCTTCGCAAGCCGCGCCCGCGACGGCCGCAGCGCAGACGACACAGGCAAAGACAGCCGGTGCGGCGGCGAGCACGAGCAAGATGGCGCCAGCGGCGGCGGCGGCACGGACTTCAGTTGCGCCGGGCGGCGGACCGGGTCTGGTGTGGGTCAATACATCGACGAACGTATACCACTGCCCGGGCGGAACCTTCTATGGCAAGACGAAGGAGGGAAAATATATGTCGGAGGCTGATGCAAAGACGGCAGGAGCGCGTCCGGATAGAAATAAGGTCTGCAGTAAATAGAGTGCTTGCTGCGAGTCTACTCAGCGGTGCTGATTGATGAGGGGCAGCATGGCGAGGAAGAGGTCGGCCGCGGTCTCGAGCGAGTGCGGGCTTACCTTGTCGAGGGTGTCGAGCTCGGTGTGGTGGTATCCGCCTTCGGGATGCTCGGCTGTGGGCGGCCCATAGTCGAGATCGATGATGTCGAGTGAGGGCACGCCGCGCTTCACGAAGGGGATGTGGTCGTCCTCGACCTGAGTTGAATTCTTGAAGATCGAGCTGCTGTGGCCGGTGTTTTTGGCTGCGGCGGGCAGCAGATCGAGCAGCCACGGTGTGGAGTTCGCATCGCGATCGATGTTCAGGTCCTTGTCGCCGATCATGTCGGCCAGCAGAAAGGCCTTGATTCCGGGCAGCGTTCCGTTGGAGGACCATTTGGCCGCCAGATGGCGCGAGCCGTAGAGCGAGTCCGCCGCAGACCAGGACTGGATCGCCTCTTCACCGTCGAAGAAGACGAGCCAGACGGAGTAGCCATCAGGCGGGTGCGTGCGCAGATAGGCGCCGAGCACGATCAGCAGCGCGGTGGTGGCGGCGCCGTCGTTTGCTCCAACGAAGTTGATGTCCCGCAGAGGGTAGTTCGTCTCATAGTGCGTGCCGATCACGATTACCCCGTCTTTTTTGCCGGGATAGCGCACGATGAGGTTCTGCATGGGAAGCAGGCCGGCGGGTGTCGAGGCGGAGAAGCTGTCTACCTCAAAGTTGCCCTTTGCGGCTTCAGCGCTGAAGTGGCTCTTGATAAAGTCGACTGCCCTGGCATGCCCGGGAGAGCCTACCCAGCGTTTGGGAGCAATGGCCAGGTACTGCCTGGTGACTGTATAGACGGCCGTGCCGCTGATGCGGCTTGCAGTCTGCGCGGGAAGCTGTGCGGGCAGAGCAGATAACACGGCCAGGGCGGGCAGACTTTGAAGGAGAGAGCGGAGGGAGGAGATCATGCGGGAAGCTTGGTGCCTTTGCCCTTGCGGCGGGCAGGATGAACGATGAAGGCGGCGCCGACTCCCAGCATGTAGAGGATCATCATCGGCGCGGCGAAGACGCACATGCTGAGCGGGTCCGGCGTGGGACAGATGATGGCCGCGATGATGAAGATGATGAGAATGGCATAGCGAATGTGGCGGATGAGGAACTTGCCGTCGACGATGCCGAAGAGCGCGAGGAAGAAGATGACGATCGGCAGCTCAAAGCAGATGCCGAGGCCGAGCACGATGGCGAGAAAGAAGTTGGTGTAGTCCTCAATGGTGAGCACGGCGTTGAAGCGCTTGCCGAAGTCACCGATCAGAACCCGCAGCGCGCCGGGAAAGACGTAGTGATAGCCGAACCACGCGCCCGCGAAGAAGAGCAGGATGGTGACGGCCATAAACGGAACGACGTAGCGCCGCTCATGCTGGTACATGCCCGGCGAGATGAAGAGCCAGAGCTGATAGAGGATGAAAGGGCTGGCGAGGATAAAGCCGCCATAGAGGGCT
>CAXTJC010000188.1:0-6366 GCA_964244225.1 uncultured Acidobacteriaceae bacterium | reverse complement strand
ATCCCACAATCACCCCAGCTACATCGAGCCCTACCAGGGCGCAGCCACCGGCGTCGGCGGCATCCTCCGCGACATCTTCACCATGGGCGCACGCCCCCTCGCCGTCATGGACTCCCTCCGCTTCGGCCCCCTGTCACCAGACAGTTCTCCGTTCTCCGTTGACCATTCTCCGGAAGCCCCTGACCGAACGAACAACGGAGAACGTACACCGAACAACTCCGGCACCGACTACGCCCGCAACCGCCACACCATGCAGGGCGTCGTCCAGGGCGTCGCCGGCTACAGCAACTGCTTCGGCGTCCCCAACCTCGGCGGCGAGACCCGCTTCGAGCCCTGCTACTCCGGCAACCCGCTCCTCAACGCCTTCGCTCTCGGCCTCGTCCGCACCGACGAGATCTTCTACGCCAAGGCCACCGGCGTCGGCAACCCAGTCTTCTACGTCGGCGCCAAGACCGGCCGCGATGGCATCCACGGCGCCACCATGGCCTCCGAAGAGTTCACCGAAGGCTCCGAGCAGAAGCGCCCCAACGTCCAGATGGGCGACCCCTTCCTCGAAAAACTCCTCCTCGAAGCCTGCCTCGAAGTCATGAAGACCGGCGCCGTCCTCGGCATTCAGGACATGGGCGCCGCCGGCCTCACCTGCTCCACCTGCGAGATGGGCGCGCGCGGCGAGCTCGGCGTCTCAATCGAGCTCGATCGCGTCCCGCAGCGCGAAACCGGCATGACCAGCTACGAGATCATGCTGTCGGAATCGCAGGAACGCATGCTCCTCGTCGCCCAGAAAGGCCGCGAGCAGGAGGTCCTCGACGTCTTCGCCAAATGGGGCCTCGACTGCGCCGAGGTCGGCATCGTCACCGCCGACGACATCATGCGCGTCCACCACTCGGGCGAGCTCATCGCCGAGATCCCCAACAAAGCCCTCACCGACAACGCCCCCGTCTACCACCGGCCCGTCGGCACCTGGACCCCACCCGTCCCGCGCGACCCGCCCGATTGGGTCATAAAAGAGTTACAAAAGTCCCGCGACTACACCGCCGACCTGCTCAAGCTGCTCGCCAGCCCCAACATCTGCGACAAGCGCACCATCTACGAGCAGTACGACTCCATGGTCCAGACCAACACCGTCCAGGGCCCCGGCTTCGAGGCTGGCGTCATCCGCATAAAAGGCACCGGCCCCACCCCTGACCTGTCATCGTTCAAAGGGAGCGTCACCTCACAGAGTTGTCATCCTGAGCGCAGCGAAGGACCCGCTTCTTCCCCCGCCACCCTCGCCGAAAAGGTCGCCGCCGCCCTCCACCTCGACCCCCTCGCCGCCGACCACAGCGTCCTCGGCCAGATCGCCAACTTCATCACCGGCTCCACCCCCGAAGCCGAAGCCACCCAGCAGACCGGCACTGAAGACGCCGCCAACCCCGTCGTCGCCCCCACCTCCGCGCCCCAATCCGCCACAACACCAGCCGCCCCACAGCCTGCCCTGAGCCTGTCTAAGGCTCTCGCCTCTGAGACGTGGGACGCCGCGCCACAACTACCGGGTGCCCCATCCTCTCCGACAGCTTCACCGTCGGAAAGGGTGGGGTATCGAGCGGACGCTCGACCGTCTTCCTCAACGCCGCCCCCAAAACACGAGCGAGGCCTAGCCATGGCCCTCGCCGGCAACGGCCGCTGGTGCTACCTCGACCCCAAACTCGGCGCCATGCACGCCGTCGCCGAAGCCGCACGCAAGGTCGCCTGCACCGGCGCCACCCCCGTCGCCGCCACCAACTGCCTCAACTTCGGCAACCCGGAAAAACCCGAGATCATGGCGCAACTGTCTTTGGCAATTGATGGGATCACTGAAGCCTGCACCGCCCTCAACACCCCCATCACCGGCGGCAACGTCTCGCTCTATAACGAGACCCGCGGCGAAGGCATCTACCCCACCCCCGTCATCGGCGTCGTCGGCCTCCTCGATGATGTAACCAAAGCAGTTCCAAGCGGCTTTCGGCGTTCTGACGAAGCGATTCTCCAACTCTATCCCGGCTTCGACGACGAAGGGGATCCGGCAGAGGATGGAATATTTAAGGAACAGCCCGATTTCGGCGAATCGGATCAACGTGAGTTTGCTTCGAGTGCTTTCGTCCACCAAGTTCTTGGCTTTTCAGGTGGAGATCCGCCGTATCTGCAGTTGAACCAGATCGCCAATCTTTTGCAACTCTTGAAAGCTCTTGCCGATCAACAGCTGATTACATCGGCACAGGACATCTCCGATGGTGGTAAAGCAATCACCTTGGCTAAAGCCGCTTTGGCCCATGACATAGGCGCTGAAGTTGACTTGCAGATCTTGCTTACAGATAGCCCGCCGGCAACATCACTCTTCTATGAGACCGCTCCCTGTGTTCTAGTGACCTGTTGCGCGGCCGCCATCCCCAAGATCGAGAAGTTAGCGGAGCAGAGCCACTTCCTAGTTGCCGACATCGGCCGAACGGGCTCCGATCGACTGAGGATCGCGCTTAACAGCGACCTGCTAATCGACGCCAGTATCGCCGACCTCCACGCCGCCTTCTCCAACACCCTCCCGTCCCAACTCGCCGCCGAGGTCGTCACCGCATGATCGATCTTGAGAACTACACTGCCGCAATCTCCTGGCTCAATCGCAGTCTCGCACAACTCGAACGCGAGCCATCAAACTATGCTGTCCGCCTCAGCGCCCTTCACAGCTTTGAAGTCACCTACAATGTCTCCGAGAGCCTCCTGCGTCAGGCGTACAGCTTGTTGAGTGAAAACGAGGACGCAGCTTTTCTCAGCACGCGAGAACTCATCCGTCAGGCTTCCGACGAAGGCCTGACTCTTTCTTCGCCGAGGCAGTGGATGCAGTATGGTTTGACGCTCGAGTCAATCAGACAAGCCATGATGTTCTCAGGAGTTGAGCAGGGCTTTGATCTTCAAACTCTCTATCCCGCACAGTTCGCTAAGGAGCTAACGCTGTTCGCACACTGCCTCGAGAGAAGGCTGGCCACTCATGCCTGATCATCAACTTGGCTTCTCCGACGATGAAGTGGTCGAAGTTCTAACTTCCGCCGCCAACCTCACCCCCGACGACGACTCCACCCCCTTCGACAAGCTCCGCGAAGAGTGCGGCGTCATGGCCGTCTACAACCACCCAGACGCCGCCCGCATGACCTACTGGGGCCTCTACGCCCTCCAGCATCGCGGCCAGGAGTCCGCCGGCATCGCCGCCTCCGACGGCCAGAACATCACCGACATGAAGGGCATGGGCCTCGTCTCCGAGATCTTCACCGACCCTGTTCTCCAACGGCTCCCCGGCCACATCGCCATCGGCCACACCCGCTACTCCACCACCGGCGACTCCGCGCTGCTCAACGCGCAGCCCATCTCGGTCGAGTCCACCAAGGGCCTGCTCGCCATCGCGCACAACGGCAACCTCGTCAATCTCGGCACCTCCAAAGCCCGCCTCGAGCGCGACGGCGCCGTCTTCTCCACCACGTCCGACTCCGAGATCATCGTCCAGCTCATCGCGCACTGCAAACAGAACACCCTCGTCGACTGCATCGCCGAAGCCCTCGCCGAAGTCGACGGCGCCTTCTCCATCGTCATGATGACGCGCAACCGCATCTTCGCCGCCCGCGACCCGCACGGCTTCCGCCCGCTGTCGATGGGCCGCATCGCCGGCGTCGGCGGCGCGCCAGACACCTTCGTCTTCGCCAGCGAGACCTGCGCCTTCGATCTCCTGCACGCCAAGTACGAGCGCGACGTCGAACCCGGCGAGCTCATCATGGTGTCGGAAGACGGCGTCACCAGCCGTCGCTACGCGCCCGAAACCACCCCCATCGCCTCCTGCATCTTCGAGCACGTCTACTTCGCCCGACCTGACTCCCGCATCTACGGCCGCCCCGTCCAGAAGTCACGCGACGAGATGGGCCGCCAGCTCGCCCGAGAGAGCCCCGTCCCTGCCGACCTCGTCGTCCCCGTCCCCGACTCCGGCGTCACCGCCGCCATCGGCTACGCCGCCGAGTCCGGCATCCCCTTCAACTTCGGCCTTATCCGCAATCACTACGTCGGCCGCACCTTCATCCAGCCCGAACAGCGCGTGCGCGACTTCGGCGTCCGCATGAAGCTCAACCCCGTCCGCTCGCTGCTCGAAGGCAAGCGCGTCATCCTCATCGACGATTCCATCATTCGCGGCACAACCTCCCGCAAAATCGTCCGCATGTGTCGAGCCGCAGGAGCCGCCGAAGTCCACATGCGCATCTCCTGCCCGCCCACCGTATCCCCCTGCTTCTACGGCGTCGATACGCCCTCCACCAAGGACCTCATCGCCGCCAACAACTCCATCGAGCAGATCCGCCAGTTCATCGAAGCCGACTCCCTCGCCTATCTCTCCCTCGTCGGCCTCACCCACTCCTGCACCACCGGCGAGCCCGCCAAAGGCCTCAGCCCCGCCAGCTTCTGCACCGCCTGCTACACCGGCGACTACCCCACCCAATGGGTCGACGTCGAAGAGATCCTCCCCGCCACCGTCAGCGTGTAGGCAAGACCCCGCACTTCGTCTCTCCTCCAAAAACTCACCATAGCCACCGCTGCCCGCCCCGCCCAGCCAAAGGCGGGTGCCCCATTCACGACAGCACCATCGTCGTGAGTGGGCCATCGGCCGTCAGGCCGACCCAACCCAAACCAGCCACCATCCGTTTAGTCAGCTGAAACGCGCGCGGAGAACTCCCCACTCCCCCACAGATGCCGTGATCTTTACCCCCAAGAAGCCGTCATCTCGACCGAGCATCGCGAGCGGAGAGATCCCCGCATTTCGCCCGGGGACCACCAAAAAACTAGGATGTAGCCCAACCGAGAGAAGTGTCCGCATCACAGAGATGTCATCTCGACCGAAGCCGGGGTCCCCGGCGAGCTAATCTGCTCGCCGGGGTGAAAGCAAAACGGTTTCTTCGTTTTGCGAAGTGGAGAGACCTGCAGTTGCGTGTAGCGGCTGTATAGCTTCAAGAACTTTGCTTTATCAGCGCCCATCACCATAGTGCGACGGGTCGCCCCACTTACCCCTTCGCGTCCTCGTACTCCTCATTCCAAGCCGCCTGAATCGCCTCCAGCAGCCCCTCATTCGACTTCGCCGGATCGCCCACAAACCCCGGCAGCCCGACCACATACTGCAGCAGATCCGTAAACCGCACGCTGTACGGCTCAATCTCCGGATACTTCTCCTGCAGCTGAATCCCGATCTCTTCGGTATCCGTCCACTCAATCTCTCGCGCCATCACTGCCTCCTCTTTCGCTCATCTTTCTGTCGTCAACCCGTAGGGATCTGCTTTGTCCTTCTCCAGAGCAGAAATCCCCTATTCAAAATCTCTGCCGCACGTGGCGTACTCACCCACTCCCGCCTGCTATCGTCTCTACAGCGGTGGAGAAAAACGCGGACGCATGGCTTCGCGCATGCCCACCGGTACCTGCAACCTCGTTCAAAAGCATCTAGCCTGTTCTGAAGACTTTGCCTGCGAAGTACGGGAGGGGGAGGGTACCCTACGACCCCGGTCCATGCGCCGGCTTGCCTTCCTGCACATAGTTCCGGTTCCACTTCGGAATCTCCACCACATACGTCCCAGGCCGCTCGATCACTGCCTGGCAGCCCAGCCGCGAGTTCAGCTCGATCCCTGCCGCTGTCTCCATCCGGTCCAGCTCCAGATCCTCCGCCTCGGATAGACCCGGCGCGCCCTGCTTCACGTGCAGATGGCACGTCGTACACGCGCACACACCACCACACGCATGGTCGAGGAAGATACCGTAGTTCTCCGCCACATCCAGAAACGACATCGGCAGCCCGTGACCCTCGTACGGCAGCGTGTCGAACGCGAACTCCACCGTCCGTCCCTCCGGCTCAAACGTCACCCGCACCATGCCCTCGGCCGCCGGCTTGCTCAGATTCACTGCCTCACCCGTCTTAGTCATCTCAGACATACTCTCGATCTCAAACTCCTCCGGCCTTCAATCAGGCCTTACTTCGTCTCCGTGCCGCCGACCTGTTCCGTGCCGATCGGCGCGGACGCCTTCTCCGCCTCAACCACCTGCGCCTTGGCAAACGGGTGCGGCGCCGTGGGCCCGTCTCCCATCTTCTCACCCGCCGCCTGCATCGTCTGCCCTGTCATCGCGCCCGAGACCGCGGAATCCATCATCAGCTCCGCAAACCGCCGCGTCGCCTTATCCAGACGCTCAATCGCATTCCGGATGATCTTGTATTCGCCGCCCTTGATCGAAGCCTCGAGCTCCAGCACTCCCTGCTCGATCAACGCCACCTCATCCGCCGTCAGCTGCTGCCACGCCTCATGCGTCTTGCCCTTCTTCACCGCCGCCAGAATCGTCTCCGCT
>CAXTJC010000187.1:0-6393 GCA_964244225.1 uncultured Acidobacteriaceae bacterium | reverse complement strand
AGCCTGAACGCATGCCTCCTGTGGACTTCAGCCAATCTCGCCGTCGCCGTCTCCGCTCGCAATGCACCGACCCCGTGGTCGGTAACATTCTCGCGGGTTGGCGCTTTGACATCTCCGGTCTCTCGCCCGCCATGCGCGGCGACTATGAGCAGCACTTCGATGACTGCGCCTCCTGCCGCCGCCGCCAGCGCGTCGCCCGCACCATCGATATCCTGCTGATCTCGGTCTCGACCCTATCTCTGGTCGCCTTTCTTCTGGCCGCCGTCATCATTCATCGCGTGGAGATGATTACCCATCTCGGCTCCCTTCACCTGGAGCTGCACCACACCGCCATCGCGATCTCGCTCGAAGCCGTAGCCATCGCCGGTATGGTCATCTCCGCTCTGCTCTGGCTGCTGATTGCCATTGCGACCCCGCTGCCTGGCTTGGTCGGCAGCTTCGTCGAGCGCAGGCTGCCGGCGGAGGCGCGTGAGCGCAGTTCCAAGAACGCAGCGTAGGCTCTATTCTTAGGTAAGACCCTCGATATGGAGCCAACCCCACCTTCTACCGGCGAAGTTCTGCCTCCCGCCTCCCGTCCCTTTCCCGACTTCAGCGCGGAGCGCGTCCAGTCTGAGCCGCATGCGCCGCTTACGCCCTCGTCGCCGAGCGTGCGCCGGCGCGCCACCAGTGAGGCCACCTGGGCCCTGCTCGGGCTGAACATCGCCGTCTATCTCTGGATGATCGTTCACGGCGTCAGCGCCACCTCGCCCACGCCGGACGACCTGGTCCGCTTCGGCGCCAACGCCACCGACTTCACCCTCGCCGGCCAGTGGTATCGGCTGGTCACCGCGACCTTCGTGCACGTCGGCATCATTCATCTGGCCACGAACATGTGGTGCCTCTACAACCTGGGCCTGCTCGGCGAGCCGCTGCTCGGCCGCTGGGGTCTGGTCGCCACGTACCTCATCACCGGCGTCGCCGGCAATCTGCTCTCGTTGCTGGTCAATGTAGTCCGGCGCGATCTCTCCGTCGGCGCCGGCGCCTCGGGCGCGGTCTTCGGCATCGCCGGCATCCTGATCGTGCTGCTCTCGAACACCAAGCTGCCCATTCCCTCGACCGAGCTGCAGCGGCTGCGCCGCTCCGTCATCCAGTTTGCCGGGCTCAATCTGGTTATCGGCCTCGGAACCGCCTTCAGCAGCATCATTCACATCGATAACATGGCGCATATCGGCGGCTTTCTCTCCGGCCTTGCGCTCGGGCCGCCGCTCGTTCCAAAGATGACCAGCGGCCGAAGGCAATATCTGCAGCGGCAGAAGCTGACCTTTGCCGTCGCCTTCTTTCTTCTGCTCCTCTTTGGTCACTGGATCTCACGCCTGAAGTAGACAAGGGATCGTGACTCAGGTGAGCGGCTCAGATAGAATGACCCATCGTTCCGAGATGGACTTGGTACGCCACACGTACGCCAAACGATGCAAGGATTCACTTCCAACCGATGACAATGGTCTCCACGAACGGTCCACAGAAAGATCTGACACAGGATGTCGAAGAGCGTGTCGTTAAGGTGATCGCGCTCACCAAGCGGCTGCCCCGCGAGACCGTGACCCTGAACTCTTCTTTCGAATCTCTCGGCGTCGACTCGCTTGACCGCCTGAACATCCTCTTCGATCTCGAAAGCGAGTTCGACATTGAGATTAACGATGAGGATGCCAAGCGTGTGGAGAATATTCCCCAGATGATCGCCGGCGTTGTAGCGCTGCTTGAAGCCAAAGCCGGCGGCGCGGCCGGTTCCCAGGCCATATCGGCGCCCGTCTCGGAGTCCCCGTCCCGCACCTCCGGATCTTCTCAGGAACTAAAGCCGATGAATGCTGCCACGAAGCCTGCTTCGTCTGGAGAGTAGCGTGCATCGAGTGGTAATCACCGGGGCTGGTGTCGTCAGCCCGCTGGGCAGGGACATGCCAACCTTCGCCGCATCGCTGGCCGCGGGCCAGAGCGGTATTGCGCCGCTCACCGTGATCGATACCGCGCAGCTCCGCTTCAGCAACGGCGCCGAGGTCCCCAACTACACCGCGGACGCTTACTTTGAGGCGCGCGATGCAAGCCTCATGGAGCGCTTCGCCCAGTTCGCCGTCATCGCCGCCAGAGAGGCCACAACCCAGGCCGGCATCGAGTGGACCCGGGAGCTGCGCGAAGAGACAGCCGTTATCACCGGCTCCTGTCTGGGCGGCCGCGGCGTCGAAGAGGCAGGCTACTGGGAGCTCTTTCACAACGGCAAGAACCGCGTCCACCCCCTCACCATCCCGCTGAGCATGACCAACGCGGGCACCAGCCATATATCGATGGCCTTCGGGATCGAGGGCCCGTCCTACACCATCTCGACCGCCTGCTCCTCCTCCGCGCACGCCATCGGGCAGGCCTTTCACATGGTTCGTTCGGGAGCCGCCCCCATGGCCATCACCGGCGGCAGCGAGGCGCCCTTCTTCCTCGGCGGCCTCAAAGCCTGGGAAGCCATGCGCGTCATCAGCAAAGACACCTGCCGACCCTTCTCCGCCGAACGCACCGGCATGGTGCTCGGCGAGGGCGCTGCCATGCTGGTCCTCGAGCCGCTCGAGACCGCGCTCGCCAGGGGGGCGAAGCCCCTGGCCGAGATCGTCGGCTTCGGCATGTCGGCCGACGCCGGCCACATCACCAATCCGGTCGCCAGCGGTCCGGCACGTGCCATGCGGCTGGCCATCCGCGACGCTGGCCTCGCCCCTGAGCAGATCGGCTACATCAACGCCCACGGAACTGCCACCGAGGCCAACGACCGGACCGAGACAGCCGCCATCCGCACCGTCTTCGGCAGCCACGCCGACCGTCTCGCCGTCTCCTCCACCAAATCCATGCACGGCCACGCCCTCGGTGCGGCCGGCGCGTTTGAGGCTGTGGCCAGCATGCTCGCGCTCTCGACCGGCATCCTGCCACCCACGGCCAACTTCCTCACCGCCGACCCGGCCTGCGATCTGGACGTCATTCCAAACCACGCCCGGCACGATGTCGTCGAAGCCTGCCTCTCGAACTCCTTCGCCTTCGGCGGTCTCAACGCCGTGCTCGCCTTCAAACGCTTCGGGTAGGACCGTCTCTTTTCAACGCGGACGAAGAAGGCCGTCATCTCGACCGAGCATCGCGAGCGGAGAGACCCCCGTATTTTCTCGAACCGTATCCCGCCTACTTCGGAGCACTCTGAGTAGTGTTCTTTCGTTAAGGGCATGGCTTGAGCCATGCCGAAATGCTTTCATGCAACGCGGCTTCAGCCGCTGAGGTTAGCTTGGTCATACTTTCAGGACTAAGCACCTCGCCTTTAGGCCTCACCCCCCGCGAAGCCACGCCGCCGACCGGCTCAGCCCTTCCTCCAGAAACACCGCCGGCGCAAAGCCGAAGTGCGCCTGCGCCTTGCCGACCGGAAACTCCTGGTCGCGGCCAAGCAGCACCACCGCATGCCGCGTCAGCAGCGGCCGGCCGCCAAGCGCGGGCATCACCGACCACGGAAGCTCCATCGCGCGGGCCAGCGCGGCCGCGGCCGGGTAGGGCAGGTTCAGCCACGGCCGCCGCAGGCCCAGCGCATTCGCCAGGCCGTCCACATACTCCCGCCACGTTCCCCCCGCGCCGTCGCACAGGTTATAAGCTTCGCCGACCGTCCGGTCACTGCGGGCAGCGGTGATCATCGCCGTCACGACATCGTCAACGTAGATAAAGCCGCCGCGACTGCGGCCGCCGTCGATCAGCAGCATCAGCTGCTCCCGCAGCAGCGCGGCAATGTCGGTCACAAAGGCCTTGCCACGTGGCCCATAGATCGTAGCCGGCCGAAGGATGGTAGCCGGCAGCCCATGCTCCTGCCAGGCCTGCCATACCGCCAGCTCGGCCAGACGCTTGGTGCGGTTGTACGGCAGTCCCGCATCGATCTGCGGGGCGTCCTCTGTCGTGGGGATCCGCGGATAGCCATAGACGTCCGTGGTGCTGACGTGCAGAAAGCGGCGCAGGCCCCGCAAGCCGCTTGCCGCGGCGAGCAGCGCCTCCGTGCCGCGCACGTTGCTCTCCTGGTACACCGCCTCCGTCGCCCAGTCGGTGGAGGCCGCCGCGCAGTGATAAATCTCCGTGGCACCCTCAAGCGCCTGCCGCAGCGCCGCAGGGTCAGTCAGCCCGCCTCGCACAACCCGCAGCGCCGTACCGGAAAGCAGGGACGCACCGGAAAGATGATCCAGCCTCGCAGAGGGCCGGGCGAGCACAGTTACCGCCTCACCCGCCTCCAGCAGCATTGCCGCCAGCCGGCCTCCAAGGAAGCCGCTGGCGCCTGTGATCAGAACTGGCAACGCCTAGTTCTCGCGGAGCTTGGCGAAGACGTCGAGCGCATACTCCAGATGCTCCTGCGTGTGCGCGGCCGTCACACAGAGACGCAGCCTGCCCGAGCCCTGGGCCACGGCAGGGAAGAGCACCGGCGCCGCCAGAATGCCGTAGTCCCGCAGCTTGCGCGAGAAGAGCGCCGTCGTAGCATCCTCATGCAGCATCACGGGAATGACCGCAGTCTCGGACAGGCCGGTGTCGTAGCCGAGGCTGTGGAGACCCTCCCGCATAAATCTGCCATTGGCTGCCAGCCGTGTAACCCGCTCCGGCTCAGCCTTCAGGATGCGAACGCCCTCGAGCACCGCCGCCGCGGAGGCCGGAGCCATCGCGCCAGAAAAGATATAGGGCGAGGCAGCATGCTGCAGGAAGATCGCCGTCCGGCGCGCGACAGCCACAAAGCCGCCATTGCCGGGGATGGACTTGGCCAGCGAGCCGGTCCAGATATCAACCTCGGAGGTCGGCACACCGAAGTACTCATCCGTACCGCGGCCGGTCGCGCCGATCATGCCGATCGCATGTGCGTCGTCCATCAGCAGGAAGCAGCCAAACTCTTTCTTGATGGCGATCAGCTCCGGCAGATTGCTGATATCGCCGTCCATCGAGAACACACCGTCCGAGACGATCAGGGTGCGGTTCGCCTCCGGTCCGTTTTCGATCTCAAAGCGCAGCGAAGCCATGTCGTTGTGCTGAAAGCGCTGCACCTGCACACCCGCCAGGCGGAAGGCATCAATCAGGCTGCGATGCGAATAGATATCGGCGATCACCCGATCCGCCGGCCCGAAGAGCGCGCTGATCACGGCCAGATTCGCCATGTACCCTGACGTGCAGGTCAGCACCGTTTCGGTCCCCTTGAACTCCGCCAGCGCCTGCTCCATCTGGTGATGCAGATCGAGCGTCCCGGTCAGCAGACGCGCCCCGCCGGTCGCGGTTCCATACTTGCGAACAGCCGCAATGGCCGCCTCGTCGATCCGTGGATCACCAATCAGGCCCAGATAGTCGTAGGAGGAAAGCATCAGCATGCGGTGGCCGTCGAGCTCGACCACCGGTCCGGTCCGGCTGCTCAGCGGAGCCTGAAAGGGATACGCGTCGAGCGAGCAGGCCAGCGAGGTCGTCTCAAAGAGACGGCGCGCCCGCGCATCGATCAGGTCGGCCTTCTTAAAGCTCTCCGGCCGGCTCTCGCTAAAGTACTCGGCGAACATGGAGCCGGAGGAGGACGGAAACGCTTTCTTGGCTGGGGTCGGAAGGTCTGTTTTGGTGTCCAACTGAGCTAGCATGATCGCGTAAGTATAGTCTTCTGAAGGCGGAGCGCCCATCGAAATCGACTCCAGGCGTGTACCGAAGGGCACACCCGCCTGCTCAAAAGTAAGACTTTTCGCCACCCCGCGAAATCGCAGGGTATCTTCTTATGTCACCAATCTTCAGCCGCGGGAAGCGGTAGGACCTCTCCATCGCGGATCGGCCAGGTAGTCCACGTGCATCTCATTTCTCTCATGCGGTCGAGTGCAAGCCAACGGAACGAGGAGATGCTGTGAGTACGGTTTCGCCACCGGCAGTCACCGGCAGCCAAACGCCTCTTCTGGTCTCCGCCCTCCGCCCGGAGTTCCGCCAGACCCTTCGCCTCGGATCGCCGCTTGCCCTGGCCGAGATCGGCTGGATGTCGACCTACCTCGTCGATGCCGTGATGGTCGGCCGCCTGCCGGAAGGCGCCGCCGGCATTGCCGCCTCGTCGCTCGGAAATACCATCTTCTATGCCATCGTCTTCTTCGGCGTTGGCCTGCTCTACGGCCTGGATACCCTCGTCGCCCAGGCCTTCGGCCGCGAGGACCGTCAGTCCTGCCTCTTCTTTCTCACCCAGTCCGTCTGGCTAGTCCTGCTCTGGGCCCCGATAACCTCTCTGCTCCTGCTCGGCACCGGCCCCCTGCTGCGCTGGGATGGCATCGAGCCCGCGCTCGCGGCCCAGACCCTGCACTATCTGCACGCGCTGCAGTGGTCGGCCCTGCCGCTGCTGGTCTATATGGCCCTGCGCCGCTATCTCCA
>CAXTJC010000186.1:0-6394 GCA_964244225.1 uncultured Acidobacteriaceae bacterium | reverse complement strand
CGCCGAGACCGATGAGCACGACCGCCCCTACCGGAAAGCGGCTGGCGGAAGAGGCCGGCGCGAGGGGAGGCGCGTAGGTGTCAGTGGGCGCGCCCCAGGGAGGACCGGGCTCGCTGTAGGGCGGCGCCTGGCCGGAGAGGGGGACTGCCGTGTAGCCGAAGGGGGTGGACGCGGCGGCCGGGTCTACCGGAGGTGGATAGTATGGGGGCGGCGGCGGGACGGAGGAGGCGGAGGCAAATGGGCTGGCGCCTGCGGCCGGCGGCACTCCGGCTGGCTGTGCTCCAGTGCTCGAAGGCGAGGGTTGGCCGAAGCCGAGGCGTTCGCCGATGTCGTTGAGGCCGAAGTGGTTGGGAAGCGGCGTGCCATCGCGGCGAGCGCGGGCCGTGTGATGAGCCTCAAATGCCTGATAGAAGAGCCAGCCGGCAACGAAGAGGCCGAAGATACCGTTTTCATCAGCCAGCGAGACGAGGACGGCAAAGACGATAAGGTGAACGACTCCCTTGGCGTACTGGCCGTTGTACATGGCGCCGACGCCTGGGATGAAGCCGAAGAGAAAGGCAACGGCCGGATTGGGGCCACCAGGGGGCGGTATGGCAAAGCGGCTTGTGCTGGGGCGGCCCTCAGCCGGGCCGGTGTAGGCAGAGGCGGTGTCTGGCCCGGGGACGGCCTGATAGCCGGATCCTGCGCCGGCTGTGGGTCCGGTTGAGGTGGGTGGAACGCCCGATATGGCGGCGTTTGCGGCGGCAAGGCGGAGCTCGAGGCAGGGCTCGCAGAAGACAGCCTGGCCGACGGTGCGGGCGCACTCCACGCAGAGAGGCTTGCCGCAGTTCTGGCAGAAGGCCTTTCGTTCACGATCGGGATGGTTCGCGCAGTTCATGCCAGACCTCTTTTCTGCCGGTCCGGCGAGAGATGGGACAGTGAAACAGGAAGTATTGCACCCTGAGGCGAGTTGAAGGTGGTGTGCCGCCGGGCGAGTCTGGAGTCGCCTGTGCCATTGCCGAGAGGCAGCGCCCCTGCGTCACGACCGCGATCCTCCGAGCCGCTGGAGAGGCCGCTGTGGGGCTTGCCGGCGGGCCTGGACTGCGGCGCGGATGCGGGGCTGTTGGTTTTGTCCGGCTGCGGATTGGGCTGAGCTTCGGGTCTTGCGGGATCGGGGTCCGGGCGCGAGGGTGTCGGCGCCGGATCGGCGTCGGTTGCGTGCTGCAGGTCGCGAACACGGGACTCAAGCTCATAGACGACACGAAGATTTTCATAGTAGCGGACGACGTGTGCGTTGGCCTCGTAAAAGCTGCGGCGAAGGCTGGTGGGCCGCAGATCCCGCGCGTGCAGATCGCTCAGGTGTACGCCCGTGAGGTTGAGCGTAAGGGCGACGGAGAAGAAGGCCATGGCGGCCGTCATGGCAAAGCGGGGCTGCAGAACCGTGTGGAAGGCGGGCTGAAGGACGGCCGGAACCCGGGTGCGGAAGGCGAGGACCTTGCCGGGCTCGGGTGCGCCCGCGGGAAGGCCAGAGGGGATGGCGGGCTTTGCGGAGGCAAGCTTTGACGGACCGAGCAGGGAAGCGGCCTCCGCGGCGGCGCGCTGGGCTGCGCGAACGGCTTCAGTCTCCGCCGCGGCGCGAACGCTGGTCTCGGCCAGGATGCGATCGACCAGGGTGGCGGAGGGCTGGGGCGGGTTTGGCTTGAGCATTGCCAGCCAGGCCGCTCCGCGCTGCGCGTCTTTGAGCATCTCGGAGCAGCTGTCGCAGGTCTCACGATGACGCTCAAACGCCGCCTGCTCGTCGCCGGAGAGTGTGCCGTCGATGACGTCGGCGAGCATGGCTTCGTAGCGCAGGCAGTCGCGGGTACTGCCACCTAGGCCAGGCGCCGCGCTTCCGAATTGGTCGAACTTAGCCACTTAGATCACCTGTCCAGTATGTCCTTCGCTACGCTCATACCCCTCAATACGTTGAAGGAGCCTTGCAAGTTCGCCGCGGCCGCGGCTGATGCGGCTTTTAACGGTTCCTTCCGGAATGCGGAGGACCTGCGCGATCTCCTTATAGTCCATGTCTTCGAGGTCGCGGAGGATGACGGCCTCGCGGAGCTCGGGGGAGAGCTCCTTGAGGGCAGCTTGGATGCGGCGCTTGAGCTGCTGGCCGGTCACGTGCTGCTCCTGGCTGGGCCGCACATCGGCGAGCTGGTCGGCGAGGGTGGGCGAGTCCGGATCGCCGTCGAAGCTGGCGTTAAGGGAGTCGGTGGCGCGGTCCATGCGGGTGCGGCGAAAGTGGTCGACCAGGAGGTTGCGCGTGAGAGTCGTGATCCAGGTGTTAAAGCTGCCGCGCTGCACGTCGAAGCTGGCGAGGTTGCGATAGAGCTTGAGGAAGACCTCCTGCGTGAGATCTTCCGCGTCCGGCGCGGAGCTGGTGAAGCGGTAGCAGATGCCGTAGACGCGGCGGTGCTGGGAGACGACCAGCTGTTGCCAGGACTCGGCGTCGCCGGCCATGCAGCGGGCTACCTGGCGGCCAAGCGCCTCCTGCTCGGCAATCTGTTCGGGCGTCTTTACCAACTGTCCCTCAAAGGAATGTTGCGGCGGATGCAGTGTACCGCGAGGGGAGTCGGCGGCCAGCGGTTCCGGCGGAGGAGCAGACTTCTGGCGCGCCATGACACTCGCCGGCGAAGGCTTCGCGCGCAGCGGCCGACGCACGGGCGGATGCATGCGGGGGAGGGAAAGAGATGCCGGCGGCATCGACGGATTAACCGGAAGCGCGATATGAAGGACGCCCATGAAAGATGTATACGAAAATGCGGCCAGGGCAGTTCAATCGACAGGCTGAGGGAGAGCGCGGGGCGATCAGGCCGCGCTTCGTTTCAGTGCGTCGATATCGCGGCGGGGAGGCAGCGCGAACAGCCGCACGTACTCTCGGCTGAACTGCGACGGGCTCTCGTAGCCGACCTGAAACGCGGCCGACTCCACGTTGATGGCGTCAGAGACCATAAGCCGCCGCGCTTCGAGCAGGCGGAGCTGCTTCTGGTACTGGAGCGGCGTCATGGACGTAATGGCCTTGAACTGACGATGGAAGGCGGAGGGGCTCATCCGTGCCACCCGGGCCAACTCCTCGATCCGAACCGACTCCGCAAAGCGATCGCGCAGGAGGTGAATTGCGCGGATCACCCGGTGCGCGTGGCTGTTTGTGAGAGTCATTTTTACGACCTCGCTGCCGTGGGGCCCGGTCAGGAGCCAATAGCAGATCTCACGCATGATCGCGGGATAGAGCACCGGGATAGCCGTGGGCGTAGTGAGCAGACGCATGAGGCGAAGCGCGCAGTCCTCCAGGGGGCCGTCGAAGTCCGTCACGAGAACCCCGCCCGCGACTTTACCGCTGGCGGCTGGGGGAGACTCCAATGCGTCCATGACGTCGCGCATGATGGCGAGATCGAACTCGAGGATGATGCCGAGGTAGGGCTCGGACGGGCTGGCCTCTGCCACTGCTCCCAAAGCAGGCATCTCGACGCTGACGACCAGCGCCTGTCCGGCGCGGTAGTCGAAGCGGCGGCCGCCGAAGGTGGCCCACTTGGCGCCCTGGACGACGATGCAGAGAGCGGGTTTGAAGATGAGGTGGTGCGGCGGCTTCTCGTGATCGGAGCGAAGGATGGTGAGCCCGTCGATCGCCGTTTGAAACGGGCCGTTTCCGGCCTGCGACTCGGTATAGGCTTTGATCGCTTTCACAAGTTCATTCTGCATCTTCGATCCAGTCCGCTTTATATACCTGACACAAGGTTAGGCTCTGAAGCAGGAATAGGCAAGAAACGAGCGTGTTTCGGCATTCTTTTTGTGTGCGGGAGACCCTAGTCTTGAGGGCAGCAACGCACCAAGGAGCAGATCATGCCGACAGTAGATGCTGGAGTTACATCAAAGAAAATCGCAATCGTCACCGGTGGAAGCCGTGGGCTCGGACGCAGCACTGTGCTCAGCCTTGCCGGGCGAGGCGTTTCGTCCATCTTTACCTATAACTCTAATCGTGCAGAGGCTGACGGAGTCGTTGCAGCGGTCCGCGAGGCGGGATCAAAGGCAATTGCGCTACAGCTCGATGCCGGCAAGGTAAGCAGCTTCCCGTCGTTTGTGCAGAGCGTGCAGAAGGCGCTGGCGGAGATGGGAGCAGAGCGCTTCGACTATCTCGTCAACATGGCGGGAAACAACCACCACCATATGCCGTTTGCGCAGACGACCGAGGAGGAGTTCGACAGTCTCTGCAGCGTTCACTTCAAGGGTGTGTACTTCCTGACGCAGGCGCTGCTTCCGCTGCTCAACGATGGCGGGCGGATCGTCAATATCTCTTCAGGGTCGACCCGTGTTGCGAATCCGGGAAGCAGCGCATACGGGACGATGAAGGGCGCGATCGAGGTTCTGACGCGCGTGCTGGCCAACGAGCTGGGATCGCGCGGGATCACCGTGAATACGGTTGCACCGGGCCCGACTGCGACGGACTTCAGCGGGGGTGTGGTTCGCGACAATCCCGACCTGAACAAGCGGCTGGCCGGTATGACCGCGCTCGGCCGCGTCGGCCAGCCGGAGGACATCGGGGCGATGATCGGTTCGCTGCTTTCGGACTACAATCGCTGGGTGAATGGGCAGCGGATTGAGGTCTCGGGCGGTTTGGCGTAGAGCGGCTGCAAAGACGGCGGTTTATGGTGCGGAGGCGATGTCGGTTGGGTCTGTGGCGAGCGGCTGCCAGAGCTCCAGCCGATTGCCCTCGGGGTCGGTGATCCAGGCGAAGCGGCCGTAGTCGTAGTCGTCACGCTGGGGATCGATCGGGACGTCCGCGGCTGCAAGCAGGGCGAGCAGAGCGTCAAGATTATCGACGCGGTAGTTGATCATGACGGCCTGCGGACCGGATGCGCCCGGGGGACCGAAGTAGGCGGTGTCGTGCGGGAAGGTCGACCAGGTGGTCATGCCGGTGCCGGCGGGCTGTTCGTCGGACCAAAGAAGGGTGGCGCCGCCGTAGGGTGAGAGCTCGATGTCAAGGTGTGCGGCATACCAGGCAGCAAGCGCCTTGGGGTCGCGTGCACGAAGAAAGACTCCGCCGATACCGGTGACTCGCGCCATGATGGCGAAAGTTTAGCGCGAAAGGGACTGGAGGAGAAGGGTAACTTTACCGGAGTCGATGGTCTCTGCGGCGCGGCGCAGGCCGGCGGGCAGGTCGGGGACGATCTCGGCGGTCATGAGGACGGCGGCGGCGTTGAGCAGGACGACGTCGCGGCCGGGGCCAGGGCGGCCGGTGAAGATGGCATTCAGGATGGCGGCGTTCTGCTGGGCGCTGCCGCCGCGGAGGTCGTCAACTGGGGCGCGGTGTAGGCCTAGATCTTCAGGGGTGAGGCTCCAGTGGGTTACGGTGCGGCCGCGGACTTCGGCGACGTGGCTGCGGCCGCTGATGGAGAGTTCATCGATGCCGAAAGGCTTCTGGTGCGTCTCGCCGGTAGACGACTCTCCGTAGACGACGAGGGCGCGATGTGCGCCGAGCAGGGCCAGGACCTCGGCGACGATGGGGACGAGGTGCGGGGCGAAGACGCCGACGACCTGCCGCGAGGCTCCAGCGGGGTTGGTCAGCGGGCCGAGGATGTTGAACAGGGTGCGGATGCCGAGGGCGCGGCGGACCGGCATGACGGCGCTCATGGCGGGATGGAGCGCGGGCGCGTGCAGGAAGGCGAAGCGATGGCGGCGGAGGGCGTCGGCGGCGGCCTGCGGGGAGAGGTCGATGGGCACGCCCAGGGCTTCGAGGACGTCGGCCGAGCCGGACTTTGAGGTGACGGCGCGGTTGCCGTGCTTGGCGACGGTGGCTCCGGCAGCGGCGGCGACGAGCGCGGCGGCGGTCGAGATGTTGAAGGTGCCGCTTGCGTCGCCGCCGGTGCCGCAGGTGTCGACGAGGGTGGCGCGTTCCTCGGGGGTGAGCGGGAGGGGAAGGGCCGCGGCGCGCATGGCTTCGGCAAAGCCGGCGATCTCGGACGCGGTCTCACCGCGGGCGGCGAGCGCGCCGAGCAGGGCGGCGATCTCGATCTCGGACGCCGCGCCGGAGAGGATCTGCTGCATGGCGATGCGGGCCTCGGAGCGGTCGAGCGGCTCGCGCGCTTCCATGAGGCGTTTGAGCTGGACTTCGAGGGCCATAGGAAAAGCGTAGCAGGCGGTAGGAAAGGCTGGAGGCTGCGCGCTAAACGAACATCTGTGCGATTCGTTTGCGGATCGTTTCCATGCTCCGCTACACTTTTCGCGCAGCGCCCTGTTTTGAAACCTGTGTCCGGGGCGCGTGAGGAAGAGGCTCGCGAGAGATGAAGATCCATGAGTACCAGGCGAAGGAGATTCTCCGCCGCTACAACGTGCCGGTGCCGAACGGCGAGATGGTGACCACGCTCGAAGAGGCCGATAC
>CAXTJC010000185.1:0-6400 GCA_964244225.1 uncultured Acidobacteriaceae bacterium | reverse complement strand
GTTTCGCAGGCGACGCACACCCTGAGAATCCGGATTATCAACGCCAGAACAAACAAGCCGGTTGGCAATGAACGGCTGAACGTCAGCTTGCATAAAGAGCAGGTTGGCTTCACCATCATGCCAACGGACAAGAACGGTGCGATTCTAGTCAATACTGGCGATGCAACTGAGATGCATGTGCTGTCGAACTTCTATGCCGACTGCCGCTCTCGCGCGGAGTTGTATACCAACTATCCGCTGGCGACGATCTGGGCCACGGGCATCACGGCAGGCAATCTATGCAGCAGTGCGAATCCTGCGCCGAAGCCCGGAGAGTTTGTTCTGTTTGTCATTCCAAAGACGTATATTCCGACGATGGGACAACCGCCTGCCAGCTCGTTTCCCCATTCGGATGAAAACCCGAATCTGCACTGAAAGGTCTTATGCTTCATACCTTTGTCGCTCTTGTGGAAGATAAGCCCGGCGTTCTGACGCGCGTCGCTTCCCTGTTTCGGCGCTTGAATATCAACATCGTTTCACTGACTGTAGGTGAGAGCGAGCGGGCCGACACATCGCGCATGACGATCGTGTGCGAGGCGCCCGAGGGTGCGGCGCACCGCATTCGCGCGTCGCTCTATAAGCTGGAGATCACGGTTGATGTGGATGAGGTGGGACGATCCGAGGCCGTCATCCGCGAGCTCTGCCTTATCAAAGTTGCCGCCGGACCGAGCTCACCGCATGGCCAGCAGTCGCGATCGCAGATCTTTGAACTGGCAACAGTGTTTCGCGCGCGCGTGGTCGATCTGGCGCCGGAGTCGATCATGCTGGAGATGACCGGTGCTGCGTCGAAGATCGAGGGACTGATTCAGGTGCTGCGCGAGAGCAGCTTTGAGATCCTTGAGGTCTCGCGCACGGGCCGCATGGCGATGCGGCGCGGACACCATACCAGCCGCGTGCTCAAGGCGCTGGGTACACCTGGGTCGCAGCCCTTCAGCGCGGGTTCGGATGGAGATGAACCGGACTACGCCCTGAAGCCGGATGCGGATGAGTTTCTTGAAAACCAGTTTCCGAACGTGCACGAAGAAGAAGTTTAGATCGCAAACTAATTCCTACTCAAAGAAAGAAGAGATCACAGAACCATGGCAAAGACTTACCACGATCAGGATGCAGACCTTTCTCTCATTCAGGCAAAGAAGGTGGCCATCATCGGCTACGGCTCGCAGGGCCACGCGCATGCACTCAATCTGAAGGACTCAGGCGTGGAGGTGAAGGTTGGGCTGCGCGAGAGCTCGGCCGGTGTGGCCAAGGCAAAGGCAGTCGGTCTCGAGGTGCTGCCGGTTGCGCAGGCGGCGGCGTGGGCGGATGTCATCATGGTCCTGGTGCCGGATCAGACAGCAGCAAAGGTCTATAAGGAGATCGAAGCCGGGCTCTCGGCGAAGTCGGCCGATGGATCGGGCAAGACGCTGATGTTCGCGCATGGCTTCAACATTCGATTTCGTACCATCACTCCGCCGGCGGGTGTCGATGTCTCGCTGGTGGCGCCGAAGGCGCCGGGGCATCGGGTGCGGGAGGTCTTTACCGAAGGCGGCGGCGTTCCGGCGCTGGTGGCGGTCGAACAGAATGCCAGCGGTAAGGCGCTGGAGCTGGCGCTCAGCTATGCCAAGGGCATCGGCTGCACGCGCGCCGGTGTGCTTGAAACCACGTTCACTGAAGAGACAGAGACCGATCTCTTCGGCGAGCAGGCTGTGCTCTGCGGTGGCACGGCGGCGCTGGTCAAGGCCGGCTTTGAGGTGCTGACCGAGGCTGGTTATCAGCCGGAGCTGGCCTACTTCGAGGTGTTGCACGAGCTAAAGCTGATCGTCGATCTGATGTATCGCGGCGGTTTGGAGTACATGCGCTATTCGATCTCAGACACAGCCGAGTGGGGCGATTACGTCGCCGGTCCGCGCATTGTGACGCCAGCGGTCAAGGATGCTATGCGATCGCTGCTCTCGGATATTCGAGACGGCTCGTTTGCAAAGAAATTTATCGAAGACCAGAACAGCGGGCGGAAGGAGTTCGAGAACTTCCGCGCTCAGGATCGAGAGCACCCGATCGAGAAGGTTGGGGCTGACCTGCGAAAGGCCATGCCCTTCCTCGACCCCGTTGTGGTCAAGGACGGCTCGGTGCAGAAGGCCTGAGCAGGCAGGGGGTCTGGGCGGCACGTTCACCATTTCAGGCCTCCCCCAAAACCGCCGATGGAGCAGGGTGTTTGCCGGCATCCTATCCGCTATGCGGTTTTCTCTTACAAACGCTTCGCGCCTCGGCTTTTTCCTGGCGCTCGGAGTGTTTCTGATGCCAACTGTTCTCTCGCAGGGGCCTCCCTCGCCGACAACTCTGACACAGTTGCGAGACCGCTTTCGGCCGCTGCTGCTCTTTTGCTCGCGGCCGGACGATCCATCTCTGCTCGCGCAGGTGACAAAGTTGAAGGACTCCGCACCCGGGCTGCAGGAGCGCGATATCCTGGTGATTACGATTCCCTACAAAGATCCATCGCCCTCGGCGGTAAGTTTAAGTGCGGCGGACGCGGCGGCTGCGCGGCGTACCTTTCATGTGGCGCCGGAAGATTTCACAGCAATTTTGCTTGGCAAGGATGGCGGAGAGAAACTTCGATCGAGGAAACCAGTATCCTTTGAGAGACTGCAGGACAAGATCGACTCCATGCCGATGCGCAAGGACGAGATGAAGAACACGACAGGGCGCTAACGTATGACGGACAGTGTGCTCCAAACAGTATCGGAATCCGAGCTCCCGCCAGAGCCGTATCTGGCGGCGATGACCCCTGCCGTTCTCTCCTCTCCCGAGCAGATCGTCGCAGCCCTGCGATCAGTGGTACAGCTGGAGGGTTTGACTGATGCCGAATACCTGTGGCTCGCGCAGCATGGAACAGAACGCCGCGGAGAGACTGGTGCTATGGTCTTTCGCGAGGGCGAATACGCCTGTCGTCTGAACTTTATTCTTGAAGGTGAGATCCACGTGCGGCGCCGGCACTCCGGCCCGATCGCACTGTTTATCGGGCGCGCCGGGCAGATGACGGGAAAACTGCCTTTCTCGCGCATGAAGGGCTACGGTGGGGACGGTTACACGATCGGGCCGATCTGGATCCTCGATGTGCATCAGGATCTCTTCCCACAGATGCTGGCTGCTATTCCATCCATGGCGCAGCGTTGCGTAACCGTGCTGCTGGATCGGGTGCGCGAAGTGACGCGCATGGAGCAGCAGGCTGAAAAGCTCTCGGCGCTCGGCAAGCTGGCGGCCAATCTGTCACACGAACTGAATAATCCAGCTTCCGCCGCACAGCGCTCGGCGGACCGGCTCTTCAACGATCTGCGAGAGTACCGCGAACAAAGCTTTGAGCTCGGTGCGCTCAGCGCTAACACGCTTGAAACACCCGAGATCCGGGCGTGGTTTGACCGCATGCGGGAGCGTATCAACGCCTACGCGCCACATCGTAATATCAGCATCAGCTCGCTGGACCTGAGCGAGCGCGAAGACCAGATTGTGCGCTGGCTCGATCAACATGGCGTCGAGAACGCATGGTCGGTCGCACCGTCCATCGCCGAAAGCGCGATCGGATTTGATCAACTAGACGAGCTGGTTACGCTAACGCCATCGTCGGTTTTACCCAAGCTGCTCACTCTGCTAAGCAACTCGTTACGGATCGAAGGCATGGCGGAGACAATTGTGAACTCGACCGGCCGCATCTTTGACCTGATCAGCGCGATCAAAGACTACTCCTACATGGATCAGGCGCCGGTGCAGGAGGTCGATCTAGCCCAGTCACTCTCTACGACGCTGATCATGTTCCAGTCGCGTCTTCGATCGGTGGTGGTGGAGTCGGAGTTCGATCCGGCGCTCCCGCCCATCAGCGCCTACGGTGGTGAGCTGAGTCAGGTATGGACGGTGCTTATCGAGAATGCGCTTGACGCCATGCGCGATGAAGGAACACTAAAGCTCAGCACACGGCTTACTGGGCAGCTGGCGACCATCGAGGTCATCGACAGTGGCATTGGGATCGATTCGGCGATTCAGTCACGCATCTTCGAGCCGTTTTATACGACGAAGGCGCCGGGCAGCGGTCTCGGACTCGGCTTGGACACGGCAATGCGGATCGTCAGCCGGCACTCCGGCTTGCTCACCGTTGAATCCGTTCCTGGCCGAACCTGCTTCAAGGTAAGGCTCCCCCTCGATCAGGCAGAAGCCTACTAAAAACGCCTACGTGGTCACTTCCACTCCGCGCCAGAAGGCAACATGATGCTTGACGGTGTGCGCGGCCGGTTTTGGATCGGGATAGTACCAGGCCGCGTCGGGGTTCTCCTGCCCGTCTACCAGCAGGCTGTAGTAACGGGCCTGCCCTTTCCACGGACAATTTGATGTCGTAGAACTCGGCCTTAAAAACTCCCGTTTGACCGTCTCTTCGGGAAAGTAGATGTTTCCTTCAATCGTCTCGTAGGTATCGCTTTCAGCGATCGTATGTCCGTTCCAAACTGCCTTCGCCATGATAATCCGTCTCTTTGCTACCACTTACAAGGAACATCTCAGAAACTACCTGAGAGGTTGGGTGGCGGTGTACGCAGACTCTGCGCCAGCGCATTTGTAACAGAGTTGATGCAGTAAAGGAAGTGCCGCCCTCCACGATCTTTACAGCAAACGGCCTACACCGCCTGAAAGTCAGGCGACGTTGGCTGTAAGCGGTCTCGTCGTCTCCGGATCCGGCAGCTCCGGTTCGCCTTCCACGACGGGGTCGCCAATTCTTTCAATGAAGGTGCACTCGATGCCCTGCGGCTCCTCCGCTGCCTCGGCTGCGCCCTTCTTCTTGCGCCGCTTGGGCAGATCCTCATGGTTGTTCGGACAGATCAGGAAGACGCCGTCCTTGTTCGAGACCTCGAGCACGTAAGGATTGCGGCAGTTCGGGCAGGTCTGATTGACGAGCTTATTGTTCGAAGCGAAGTCGCACTTGGGATAGTTGACGCAGCCGTAAAAGGTGTCGCCCCGCTTGGTCTTGCGGACGGCGATGTCGCCGCCGTCCTTTGGGCATTTCACGTCGAGCAGATCCTGCTTGATGTACTTGCACTTGGGATAGCCGGAGCAGCTGATGAACTCGCCATACTGGCCGTTACGCAGCAGCAGCGGCCGTGTGCATTTGGGGCATGGTTCGTCGAGCTGCACGGGGGGCTTCTGCTGCACCTTCTGGGTGAGCTTGCGGATGGTCTTGCAGGGCGGGTCTTCGTTGTATCCGGGGCAGGCCATGAAGGGACCCCAGGGCCCGTTGCGCAGCACCATCACGCGGCCACAGTTGTCGCAGAACTCCTCTTCCACCTCGGCGTTCTGCGCTTCGGGTGAGGTAAGATCCGGCTTGGCTGAGAAGTTCTCCTTGGTGAAGTCGCAGCTAAAGGTTTCGACATACAACTTCTTGCCGTGGCCGACAGCATTCTTCAACTCGCGTTCGAGTTCGGCTTTGTCGCCGACCTCCTTCGCGTACTCTGTAACCGTATCGGTTACAGCCTTCACAGTCATCGGAAAGGTAAACGCGGCGGTGATCTTCTTGACCGCGGCTTTGGGATCTTTCTTGAGCGCGCCGAGCGCGACGTTCATTGGCTTGGCTTTTGAAAAGTTGCTGCAGGCGTAGAAGCTGCCGAACTTGCCCCACTTCAGGATGAGCGGGCTGCCGCAGTTGTCACAGAGCTCGGTCGTCTCGTGCTCCATACGCTTGACGTCTTCCATCTGCTTCTCGGCGACCTTGAGCTCCTTCTCGAAGTGGTCGTAAAAGCCGCCGAGCAGGCTCTGCCACTTCTCGTCGCCTTCTTCAACGGCGTCGAGCTCGCCTTCGAGCCGCGCCGTGTACTGCAGGTCGAAGATGTACGGAAAATTCTTCACCAGCAGATCCGTGACAACCATGCCGATCTCAGTCGGGATCAGCTTCGCGCCGATCTTCTTGACATAGTCGCGCTCCTGGATCGTATTGATGATTGAGGCGTAGGTGGATGGGCGACCGATCCCCTTCTCTTCAAGCGTCTTGACCAGCGAGGCCTCGTTAAAGCGCGGCGGCGGCTCGGTGTACTTCTGCTGCGGATCGAGAGTCTCGAGACCGAGCGCCTGGCCGGCCTGTAGATCAGGAAGCCGCTTGTCGGGATTCTCCGCGCTCTCGGATTCGTCCCCGTCCGCGTTTGCCTGCGGGTCCGCCTTCTTCTCCGGAGCCGGCGCCTGCTCGTAGATCTTCAGATAGCCGTCAAACTTCAGGATGCTGCCGCTGACGCGAAAGTCATACGTGTTCCGCGCCTTTGCTGCGATGTCTACAGTCGTCTGATCGAAGACCGCGGGCATCATCTGGCTGGCGACAAAGCGTTGCCAGATCAGCTTGTAGAGCTTGTACTGCTCGTCC
>CAXTJC010000184.1:0-6420 GCA_964244225.1 uncultured Acidobacteriaceae bacterium | reverse complement strand
AAACTCTTCGCAAGTCCAGGCTACGACCGCGGCCAGCAACGGCGGCCAACACGCTAGCCAGAACGGCGCTTCGGCTACGGCCGGTAGCGCTACCCCGGTGCAGAACCCGGGCCCGGTGGTGAATGCAACAAACGGAGCGAAGACGGCCCAGGATGCGAAACCCTCTCCGGAGAGGAAGCGCACCGGCCGCCTGAGCGACGACAAGCGATTCAAGATCTTCTCGGGCACAGCGAACAAAGAACTGGCCGAGGAGATCTGCAAGTTCATCGGCGTGCCGATGGGCGAGACGCGGATGCAGCGGTTTTCAGACGGCGAGATATATTTTCAGCTGCTCGAGAACGTTCGCGGCGCGGATGTGTTTGTAGTGCAGCCGACCAGCTTTCCGGTCGACCAGCACTTGGTTGAGTTGTTAATCATGATCGATGCGCTGAAGCGAGCCTCGGCCGCGCGCATCACGGTTGTGATTCCGTACTACGGCTATGCGCGGCAGGACCGAAAAGACCGGCCGCGTGTGGCGATCAGCTCGAAGCTGGTGGCCGATCTGTTGACGACCGCCGGTGCGAACCGGGCGCTGCTCGTGGATCTTCACGCCGCGCAGATCCAGGGGTTCTTCAACATCCCCGTGGATCACCTGTTCGCGAGCCCGGTGCTGGTGACGTACTTCCGGGATTTGAACCTGCCGAACCTGACCGTGGTTTCACCAGACGCGGGCGGTGTGGAGCGGGCGAGGTTTTTCGCCAAGAAGCTCGATGCGCCGCTGGCCATTGTCGACAAGCGGCGCACGGATATTAACGTGACCGAGGTGATGAACGTGATCGGCGATGTGAGGGGGCGAACCTGCCTGATCCTCGACGACATCATCGATACGGCGGGCACGATGGTGAAGACGGTTGAGGCATTGCTCGACCAGGGCGCCGCCAAGGTATACGCGTGCGCATCGCATGCGGTGCTGAGCGGGCCGGCGGTTGAAAGGATTGCGGCATCGCGGCTCGAAGAGCTGGTGGTGTCGAACACGATTCCGCTGCGCGAGGATGCGCGGCGCGTCTCGAAGATCAAGGTGCTCTCGATTGCGGGGCTGTTGGGCCGGGCGATCGAGAGCATTCACATGGAGACCAGCGTCAGCACGCTGTTCAACTAGAGGCTTCTGCCGACGATTGCGATTGGACGATTGCAATCATTGGCGGCAAACAAAGGGAGCGGCTTCAACTCCGTGCCCGAAAGGAAGAGAGACGATGGCGACAGCACCGGTAGAGGCGATTCAGGCAACAGTGCGTGAGGGCAGGTTCAACAAGAATGCGGCGCGGCGTGTGCGCGTCTCCGGGCTGATTCCGGCGGTCGTCTATGGCGCGGGTCTGGAGCCGATCGCGCTGACTGTCGATCCGAAGGCGGTGACGAAGATTCTGCACTCGGAGTCGGGTCATAACACCATCTTTGATCTCGCGATTGCGAATGGCGCCACCACCAAGGCGATGATCGTCGACTGGCAGAACGAGCCGATCAAGGGCAAGCTGTTGCACATCGACATGAAGCGCATCGCGATGAATAAAACGATGACGGTGTCGGTGCCGATTACACTGGTCGGCGTTCCGGTTGGCGTGAAGACGCAGGGCGGCGTGCTCGATCAGATTCTGCGCGAGGTTGAGGTGGAGTGCCTGCCGACTGATATTCCAAGCCATCTGGACGTGGACGTCAGCGGTCTGGAGTTGAACGGCGCGATCCATATCTCCGATCTGCCACACTCGGGCAAGCTGACGTTCCTGGGCGAAGAGGATGCGCTCGTGGCCCACGTCACGATGATGAAGGAAGAGGTTGAGGCTGAGGCCGCGGTTGCGGCGCCCGAGGGCGCGGAGCCTGAAGTCGCCAAGAAGGGTAAGGGCGATGAGGCCGCTGCTCCTGCCGCAGACGCCAAGGGCGCGAAGAAGTAGCGAGCCGCGAGGCTGAGAAGGGAACCACGGCGTGAGGTTGATTGTCGGTCTGGGAAATCCTGGGTTCGAGTATCAGCTCACGCCGCACAACGCCGGATTTCTGGCAATTGATCGCATCGCAGAAGGTTGCGGTGCGATGCTGGGAAACCGGAGAGGCCGGGCTTTGACGGCAAGGGCGAGGCTAGCGGGCGAAGAGGTGCTGCTGGCGAAGCCGGAGACGTTTATGAACCTGAGCGGGCTTTCAGTTGCCGCGCTGGTTCGGGAGTTGGAGATCGGCGTTCCGAGTGAGGACCTGATCGTGCTGTACGACGAACTGGCGTTTCCGCTGGGCGAGCTTCGCTTGAAGGAGCGCGGTTCGGCGAACGGGCACAACGGAGTGAAGTCCATCTCCGGGGCGCTTGGGACGGAGGAGTGGCTGCGCGTTCGGATTGGTGTAGGCAAGCCTGCACTACCGGACGGGCGAGAGATTAAATCGGGCGGCAAGGACTATCTGCTGGCTCCGATGCGGCGGCAGGAGCTTGCCGTGATGGATGAGGTGCTGGACAGGGCTCGCGAGGTTGTAGAGGCGGTCATCCGGAAGGGTGCCGCGGCTGCGATGAGTGAGTTCAACCGAAGCGCCTAGTTGTTTGTTGTAGCTGATGTTGGTTCGGTCGATGTGGGCTCGCGAGATGTGCGGGTCCGAAGGCTGTTATTCCAAACCGATCCGGTAGCAGCAGGCCGGGCGGTGCGAAGCAGAACTTCGCAGAAAGAGCAGGCAGTATGAATGTTGAAGAGATCAAGCGGAGTTACGAGGTGATGTTCATCGTTCGGCCGGATGTGGAAGAGGCCGATCTGGACAAGTTGATCGAGGGCTTTTCGGGCAATGTCACCAACGGCGGCGGCGAAATAAAGTCGGTCGAGAAGATGGGCCGCAGACGGCTGGCGTACACCGTAAAGAAGTTCAATGATGGTCTCTATGTACTGATGACGATCGGGGCGGTTGGCTCGTTGATCGGCGAGATCGAGCGCCGGCTGCGTGTGTCTGAGCCGGTGATCAAGTTCATCACGGTGCGCATGGACGAGGAAGAGAAGCGTCTGGCGAAGGTGAAGGCTTTGCGCGACACGAAGGTGAAGCGCAGCGCGCTGCCCCAGCAGCAGCCGACGGCTCCGGCACAGACGGCTGCCGCTGAAAGCGCGGCACCGGCCATTGCGGACGTTCCAGCTGCGGCCGAAGCTCCGGCTGCGCCGGTCGAGGCGAATGCGCCGGCTGAAGCTGCGCCGGTCACGGCCTAAGCTGCGCAGCTGAAAGTTTGCAGCGTGGGGCTTGAACCCATGGCTGCGAGACCCTGAACTGCCGAGGACGCTTCCGGCCATTCGATGTCTGAGTGGTTGTTCAGAGACACCGATGCGTGTCTGGAGCGGACCGAAGCCGAACGAACGAGAGAGGACATTACCATGGCTGACGAGACCAGCAGCACAGCGCCCGCGGGCGAAGCGACACCAGCGCCGGCAGCGGCGGCGCCCTACACACCACGGCCTGCAGGAGGACCGGGAGGTCCAGGCGGCGCACGCCCACCGCGGACAGGCGGCCCTGGCGGACCGGGCGGACGAAAGTTCTTCCGCCGCAAGAAGGTCTGCAAGTTCTGCACGGAGAAGATCGACGCGATCAGCTACCGCGATGTACGGCTGCTGCAGGGCTTCGTAGCCGAGCGGGGCAAGATCGTTCCGCGCCGGCTGACAGGCGTCTGCACTCGGCACCAGCGCAAGCTGAGCCTCGCGATCAAGCAGTCGCGCAATATCGCGCTGCTGGCGTTTGCGGCTCGCTTCTAACCCCTTATTTGACGCCGGGCACGACGTCCGGCAGGCACGACGATCTGGAGATCTGCGATGGAAGTCATTCTGAAGGAAGATGTAAACAAGCTGGGACACCGCGGCGACGTGGTGAAGGTCGCCGACGGGTACGGCCGCAACTACCTGCTGCCGGGCAAGCTGGCGATTGAAGCCACGGCGGCGAACAAGGTCGTGATCGAGCAGATGAAGGCCTCGGCTGTGCGCAAGACCGCCAAGGAGAAGATTGCGGCGGAGGCACAGGCGACCGAGATTTCAGCGGTCGAGCTGACCTTCGAGCGCAAGGTGGGCGAGAACGATCAGCTGTTCGGATCGGTTACGTCGTCTGACATCGCGCAGGCGCTCGAGCAGAAGGGCTACACCATCGATCGCCGCAAGATCTCGCTCGAGGAGCCGCTGCGCAGCCTGGGTGAGTACCATGTGCCGGTCAAGCTGCATCGCGACGTGACGGCGCACGTCAAAGTCACGGTTGCGGGCGATCAGCCTATCGCTGCTGCCGCGACCGCCTAATCTGCTTCATCGTAAGAATGAGAATCGCCCGCCACGTCTGGTATTTCCAGAGACTGGCGGGCGATTCTGTTTTCGCTTAGGAAACGCCGGGCGCGGGTAGCGCATGAAGGCAGTGTTCCAGGGCAGATTTCGCGACAATCCACATGATGAGGAGACGCAGGGAGCAATCCTCCAGCATGGCGTGCGAAAGAGCTCTCGGGATCACAAAAGAAGCGGCGCATGTGCGTTGCTAGACTTGTTCCATGAGCGAACCGCGGCCTCTATTGCTCTTTGAGAAAGACGTGCAGCCTTCCAGCTGGAATGAGCGCATGGCCGCAGGTGAGTATGCGGTGCACGCATCTGCCGAGGAGGAGGGTCGTTCACAGCAGGGGCCTTCCTGTCTTGTGTTTGAGTCCTTGCCGGAGGCGGAGGCTTACGCACGCGAGCAGAGCGTCTCAAAGCCAGAACTTCGCTATCGCATCTACGACCATCAGGGTTTTATAGGTAAGCCGGTCAGCGAGTTTCGTGGCAACCGGCATAAGGGCGGGAGTGAAATCTCGGCGCGGTTTCGCCGGTGGATGGGTGGCGGCTTGTTCTTCGGAGGGATGGCACTTGTGATCTATGACTGGCGCTTCGATTTTGCGAAGACCTGGCCAGCCACGATCGGCTTCCGTCTGCTGCTGCCGGGACTCTTTCTGCTGGTGACAGAGGTGGTCCTGGTTCTGGTCGCACGGCGAAAGGCTCGATCCTGAGTCCAGTGACACCGCCATGACACTTTTTCTGACACAGATGATGGTGGTTCTCCTGACTGCGCTCGCCTGCGGATGGATCGCACAACGTATGGGACAGGCAAGGGTGATCGGTGAGATTACGGGCGGCATTCTGCTGGGTCCTTCGGTGCTTGGGAGACTTGCGCCGCAAACTGCGAGCCGCCTCTTTCCGCAGAGTTCTCTCGCTTCGTTAGAGATTCTGAGCACACTCGGCCTGGTACTGTTTCTCTTCCTGATCGGCAGCGAATTGGACTACGAGCAACTGCGCCGGGAGCGGAGAACGGTGAGCCTGGCGAGCGCTCTGAGCTTGCTGCTGCCGTTTGCCATGGCAATAGCGGTCGCGCCTGCGCTGCGTGTGCGGTTCGCGCCGGCGGGCGTCGGCAGCGTGGAGTTTACGCTGTTCGTCGGCATATCGATGAGCATCACGGCGTTTCCAGTCCTCGCGCGCATTCTGGAGGAGCGAGGTCTGCAATCGACGCCCCTGGGTACGACGGCTCTGCTGTGTGCTGCGGTAGGCGATGTGTGCGCGTGGTGCCTGCTGGCGGTGGCGTTGGCACTTGCGCCGGCTGGCGGCAGTGCACGCTCGCTTGGGGTCCGGCTGCTCTTGCTGGCGGCGTATGTGGCCGTGATGGTGTTTGCAGTACGTCCTGCCGGAGCGTGGCTTGCTGGACGGCCGGGCAGCGGCTCGCTGTCGTATGGTTCCTTTGGCATCATCGTCGCGCTCGTGCTGGGATCCGCGGCGGCGACGGATGCGATTGGTGTGCATCCTCTCTTCGGCGCCTTCCTGGCCGGCTGCTGTCTTCCGCGCAACCGATCCTGGCAGGTCGCGATACGCACGCGGCTCGACACGATCGTCTCCCTTCTGCTGCTGCCACTCTTCTTCGCGCTGACCGGGTTGAGGACGCAGCTGAATCTTCTGAGCGGCGCGCGTCTCTGGTTCTGGACAGTGGTGGTGCTCGCCGTCGCGATAACCGGCAAGATGGGAGGCGCGATGCTGGCCGGGCGGTGGAGCAAGCACTCCTGGCGGAGTTCGGCGGCTCTGGGGGCTCTGCTGAATACACGCGGTCTGGTCGAGTTAGTTGTCCTCAATATCGCCTACAGCGCGCATGTCTTCTCGCCGACACTGTTCACCATGCTGGTAGTGATGGCGCTGGCAACGACCGCGATGACGACGCCCCTGCTCAATTTTCTTGGCATTCCGGATGCAGGCAGAGACCGCGACAGGCTGGCATTCAACGAACGCATCTCTTCTTGAGGTGTATCCAAGCCTTATCAGCGCGTGCCTTTTCATTTGAGAGAAAAGGCATGAACTCTTCTGTCCTGCTCTACACCTTCAGGAGAGTAGTCTTCAGCCGCGGAAACGCTGTGATACGAAGCTTGGCCGCGGCATACGGAACCAGGGTGATGGT
>CAXTJC010000183.1:0-6445 GCA_964244225.1 uncultured Acidobacteriaceae bacterium | reverse complement strand
CAAGAAAGCCGTCATCTCGACCGAAGTCGTGCGGTCCCATCGCACGGCGTAGTGGAGAGACCCCTTTATTCCTCCGTTGTCGTTGCTTATTCTTCTGGGAAAGCACCACAGCGCGGTTTAGTAAACAAGTTCTTCTACGATCGCCAAAACCTGCTCGCGTAGCGTCTCTCCTGGCGTCGCACCCTGAACCACATAAACTTCCGCAACTAACCCGCCCTTGGTATGCCCGCCCTTGATATGTTCCCCGAAGGGAATATGCGGTTGCCTTTGCCGTTGCTGTACCCCAGTCAGGCAATCCGCCCTACCGCGGCTCATCCAACGTGGCAAAGGTCTCCGCCACATCCAGGTAGATCGGCGAATCCGGCACCTGCAACCGGTTCCCTTCAACTGGCTTCATGCCGAATCGTGTGTACGTCGACGCCGAGCGGTCGCTCGGATCCAAAATCCACAGGTTCTCCGCGCCCATCGCTACAAAATCATCCAGCCGCTTCATCACCCGTCCCGGCCGGTCTTCCGGCGACAATATCTCCAGGCACAGCAGTGGGGCCGTTACCCGCACCCGCTCCACGGGCTCTCCCCGCCGCACCAGGCATACATCCGGCAGCCGCACCCGGCTTACCGAGGTCCGCGTCCGGTACTCTGCCAGTACATCAATCTTCCACTCCGCGCGATGCGACAGAAACCAGTGCCCGATCATCATCTGCAGAAAGCCATGCTCCCACTCGCCCATAGGCTTCTCCTCAAGCACCCCATCGACAAACTCAAGGTCCGGCTCATAGCTCGAAGCGAGATACTCCTCTATCGTGATCAGCGGAGAAACAGAAGATGCGGTCGCCATAACGGTCTCCTTCCGAATAGTATGCACTCCACCCCGCCGTACCACCATCCTGCTTTACAATCAGCAGGAACGCACACTCCTTAAGCCAGCAGAAAAGACAGTCAACAGGAAAGACGAAACGCACCATCATGCAACTCGCACTCTTCATCATCTTCGGCTTGCTCGCCGCGGCTGGAGCCGTCAATCTGCTGCTGCAGCGCCACCCCATTAACAGCGCCCTCTCGCTGGTGGTCGTCATGATGTCGCTCGCCGTCCTCTACTGGTCGCTCGGCGCGGAGTTCCTCGCCGCCGCCCAGGTCATCGTCTACTCGGGCGCCATCATGGTGCTCTTCGTCTTCGTCATCATGCTTCTGAACGCCGGTGAAGAAGAGCGCACTACCGGCAGCAAGGCCGCCTATATCGCCGGCTTCCCCGGCGCCGCCGCCATCTTCTGCCTGCTCAGCTTCGTCTTCCTCTCCGAGCGCGGCAATCTCGGCTTCGCTCATCTCGGCGGCCACCTCAACGCCGCCGTCAGCAACATCTCCGAGATCAGCACGGTCCTCTTTCGCGACCTGCTGCTCCCCTTTGAAGTCACGAGCGTCCTGATCCTCGTCGCCATCCTCGGCGCCGTCGTCCTCGCCCGGAAGGAGCAGTAGCGGATGACCCCTGCCGTCCCCATCGCCTGGTACCTTATCCTCGCGGCCTTCCTCTTCTCCACCGGTGTCGGCGCCTTCCTCCTCAAGCGCAACATCATCACCATCTTCATGTCGATCGAGCTCATGCTCAACGCCGTCAACCTGACCTTCGTCGCCTTTGCCCACATGTGGAATCGCGTCCAGGGCCAGATCTTTGTCTTCTTCGTCATGGTCGTCGCCGCCGCGGAGGCCGCCGTCGGTCTCGCCATCATCATCGCCATCTTCCGCGCCCGCAAGACCCTCAACGTCGACCAAATCAACCTGATGAAGCTCTAAACAGAAGCTGCGAGACCCAAACTGATGCCTGCCTCAACTCTCTGGTGGATCCCGCTTCTTCCCTTCACGGGCTTCCTCATCAACGGAACCCTAGGCCGCAGGCTGCCCCGCGCCGCAGTCACCGGCATCGCCCTGCTCTTTACCGCCATCCCCGCCGCCCTCGTCGCCTGGCTCTGGTCCACCATGCTCGCCCCCGGCGCCCCCCTCGTCCTCAACGCCGTCAGCCGGCCCTGGATCGCCATCACCGGCTTCACCGTCAATTTCGCCTTTACGGTCGATCACCTCACGCTCATCATGCTCGGCGTCGTCACCGGCGTCGGCTTTCTCATCCATCTCTACTCTGCCGGCTACATGGCGCATGAAGATGGCTACTGGCGCTTCTTCGCCTATCTCAACCTCTTCATGTTCTTCATGCTCGTCCTCGTCCTCTCCTCGAGCTTCCTCCTCCTCTTCGTCGGCTGGGAGGGCGTCGGCCTCGCCTCCTACCTGCTCATCGGCTTCTACTTCAAGAAAGACTCCGCCGCCAACGCCGGCAAGAAAGCCTTCATCGTCAACCGCATCGGCGACTTCGGCTTCCTCCTCGCCATGTTCCTGCTGATCGCCCACTTCGGCTCGCTCGACTTCGCCACCGTCTTCCCCACCATCGCCGCGAGCACCCAGCACGGCGGCTTCCTTACCGCCGTCGCCCTTCTGCTCGTCGTCGGCGCCGCCGGCAAGTCCGCCCAAATTCCCCTCTACGTCTGGCTGCCCGATGCCATGGAAGGGCCCACACCCGTCTCAGCCCTCATCCACGCGGCTACCATGGTCACGGCCGGCATCTACATGGTCGCCCGCGCCCACGTGCTCTTCGACCGTAGCCCCTACGCCCTCGCCGTCGTCGCCCTCATCGGAGCCGCCACCGCCATCTTCGCCGCCTCGATCGGCCTCGTGCAGCACGACATCAAGCGCGTCCTCGCCTACTCCACCGTCTCCCAGCTCGGCTACATGTTCCTCGCCTGTGGCGTCGCCGCCTACTCAGCCGCCATCTTCCATCTGCTCACCCACGCCTTCTTCAAGGCCCTGCTCTTCCTCGCCGCCGGCAGCGTGATCCATGCACTGAGCGGAGAACAAGACATGCGCCTTATGGGCGGCCTCCGCACGCGCATCCCCATCACCTTCTGGACCATGACCGCCGGCGTCGTCGCCATCGCCGGCATCCCGCCCTTCGCCGGCTTCTTCTCGAAAGACGAGATCCTCTACCAGGCCTTCGCGAGCCCCAATCCCCTCGGCAAACTCCTCTGGCTCGTCGGCCTCCTCACCGCCGGCATGACCTCCTTCTACATGTTCCGGCTCTGGTTCAAAACCTTCTTCGGCCCCGAGCGCTTCGACGAGCACACCCTCGGCCTGCCCCACGCCGACGCCCACCCCGGCGCTGATGAGCACGACGAAGGCCAGATCGCGCAGCATTCAGGCGTGCACGAGTCCCCCTGGGTCATGCTCGGCCCCCTCGTCGTCCTCGCCATCCTCTCCGTCATCGGCGGCTGGGTCGGCATTCCGGCAGCCCTCGGCGGCCACAACGAGATCGAGCACTTCCTCGACCCCGTCTTCGCCTCCACCGCAGTAACCGGCAGCGCGCTTAATGCCGACAATGCCTCCCACGCCACCGAGCTCGGCCTCGCCGCCATCTCCACCTTCGTCGCTCTCGCCGGCCTCGGTCTCGCCTGGCAGCTCTACTATCGCAAGCCTGGTACCGCCGCCGCGCTCGCCCGCCGCTCCCCCGCCCTCTACCGCCTCGTCGAGAACAAGTTTTACGTCGACGAGTTCTACAACACCGCCATCGTCACCCCGCTACTCGCCTTCGCCCGCCTCATCCTCGGCCTCTTCTTCGATAAAGGCCTGGTCGGCGGCTTCGGTGCCGGCGCTGGTGCCGGCACCCGCGGCCTCAGCGATCTCACCCGCCGCATCCAGTCCGGAAACATCCGCTCCTACGCCGGCTGGCTCGCCCTCGGAGCCGCCGCCGTCATCGCCGTCATGCTCTTCGGCCGAACCCTCCTGCTCCACTAAATGAAGTTGTCATCCTTCGCCGCAGGCGGAGGACCTGCTTCACTGGCGCCACCACAAAGTTCTCGAAACGGTATCAGACAATGAACCTCGACCCCGCCATCCTGCCGCTCATCACCTTCACCCCGCTCGCCGGCGCCCTCGTCCTCGCCCTGCTTCCCGATCGTGGCAGAACCATGCAGTGGGGCGCCCTCGCCGTCACCCTCCTCACCTTCCTCTTCACCCTCCACCTGCCCGCGCGCTTCGAATTCGCCGCCACCCACCCCGCCTTCCAGTTCGAGACCAACGCCGCCTGGATCCCTTCGCCCGCCATCCGCTTCCACCTCGGCGTAGACGGCCTCTCGATGGGTCTCGTCGTCCTCACCGGCCTGCTCGCCCCGCTCGGCGTCCTCGCCAGCTGGAACACCATCGCCGACCGCCGTAAGACCTTCTACGTCCTCTTCCTGCTCCAGCAGGTCGCCATGCTCGGCGTCTTCACGTCGCTCGATCTCTTCCTCTACTACGGGTTCTGGGAGCTCTCCCTCGTCCCCATGACCATCCTGATCGCCACCTTCGGCCGCACCCACAATCGCCGCCGCGCCGCCATCAAGTACTTCCTCTACACCTTCATCCCCTCTGCCATCCTGCTCGTCGGCATGCTCTGGCTCTACGCCCGCACCGGCACCTTTGACCTGCCCATCCTCGCCCGACTCGCCGAGCAGCACGGCATCTCCGGCAACAGCTCCGCCCTCTGGCTCGCCTCCCTCGCCTTCCTGCTCGCCTTCGCCGTCAAGGTCCCCATCTTTCCCCTCCACGGCTGGCTCACAGACGCCATCGCCGAAGCCCCCACCGCCGCCGTCATGGTCCTCACCGGCAAGCTCGGCCTCTACTCCATCCTGCGCTTCTCCTTCGGCATCTTCCCGGAGCAGTCCCGCCACATCGCCCCGCTCATGATCGCCCTCGGCGCCATCGGCATCGTCTACGGCGCCCTGCTCGCCCTCGTGCAGAACGACCTCAAGCGCTTCGCCGCCTTCGCCACCCTCGGCGCGCTCTCCTTCATCACCCTCGGCGCCTTCTCCTTCACCATCTCCGGCCTCGACGGAGCCATCTTCCACATCCTCTCCGAAAGCCTCTCCGGCGCGGCCCTCTTCCTCCTGCTCGGCTTCCTCTATGAGCGCTATGGCAGCTACGACATGCGCGACTTCGGCGGCCTCGCCGCGCGTCTCCCCTGGATGGTCACCTTCTTCGTCCTCATGGGCCTCTCCGTCGTCGGCCTGCCCATGCTCAATAACTTCGTCGGCGAGTTCCTCATCCTCTCCGGTGCCATGAAGTCCGTCTTCGCCCACCACGTCTTCTGGACCGTCGTCGGCACTACCGGTGTCATCCTCTCCGCCGCCTATATGCTCTCCATGATCCAGCGCATCTTCTATGGCGAACTCGGCTTCCGCTCGGTCGAAGTCGACGCCCGCGATCTCGTCGTCCGCGAGCACCTCGCCCTCTGGCCGCTTGCCGCCACCTTCCTCCTTCTCGGCCTCGCCTCCCCCGGTCTCCTGCGCTCCATCGATCCCGTCGGCGTCCACCTCGCCCGCGCCCTGCCGCAGCCGCAACCCGCCGTCTCCGGCGCCGAAAGCACCACCGCCCTCACCGCGCCAGCCTCCGCGCCCATCCCCACAGACGGAGGCCAACGCTAATGTCGCCCAACATCCTCGCCCTCCTGCCGGAGATCATCCTCACCCTCGTCGGCGTTCTCATCATGCTGGCCGAGCCTCTCCTCGCCTCCGGCACCTCCCGCAAGCCCCTCGGCTGGCTCGCCATCGCCGGCACCGTCGCCGCCGCCGCCGCCAGCTGGTATCAGCTCCAGTTCGGCGTCCTCCACGCCTTCTACAACACCATCCAGGCAGACGCCTTCTCCGTCTTCTTCCATCTGCTCATCGCCGCCGTCGTCCTCGTTACGCTGCTCGGCTCGCTCGACTACTTCGACGGCCATGCCACCCTCGCCGGCGAGTACTACGCCCTTACCCTCTTCGGCGCCGTCGGCATGATGCTCATGACCAGCTCGGTCGAGCTCCTCATGGTCTTCATCGGCCTCGAAATCTCGTCGATCGCCACCTACATCATGGCCGGCTTCCGCAAAGGCCAGGCAACCGCCTCCGAGAGCTCTATAAAGTATTTCCTGCTCGGCAGCTTCGCCACCGCCTTCTTCCTCTACGGCATCGCGCTCGTCTTCGGCGCCACCGGCTCCACCAACATTCTCGCCGTCGCGCAAGGCATCGCCATCACCCGCACCCCCACCCTCGCCTTCCTCGCTGTCGCCATGATCCTCATCGGCCTCGGCTTCAAGGTCTCCGCCGCGCCCTTCCATGTCTGGACCCCCGACGTCTACCAGGGCGCACCCTCCCCCGTCGTCGGCATGATGTCCACCGCCCCCAAGGCCGCCGCCTTCGCCGTCCTCCTCCGCATCCTCTTTGGCGGCTTCCCCGCCATGGAGCACCGCTGGGCCGCCCTCATCTGGATCCTCGCCGTCCTATCCATGTCGATCGGCAACCTCGGCGCTCTGCTCCAGCGCGACGTCAAGCGCATGCTCGCCTACTCCTCCATCGCCCATGCCGGTTATCTGCTCGTCGCCTTCACCGCCTTC
>CAXTJC010000182.1:0-6449 GCA_964244225.1 uncultured Acidobacteriaceae bacterium | reverse complement strand
CTTGCGGTATACACGCTTTCCAAGCGTGCGCCTTCAGCCACTCGGCCATCTCTCCACGCGCGTTCAGTCTTGAATCTACCATGGTCGGCAGAGCATACGCGATCCGCAACGGCTTCTCGAAGCAGCCGTCTCACTCCGCAGTGGCATAGCCCATACCCGAGAGCAAACCGCGCATATATGCGAAGCTCTCCGTTGCGCCAAGCAGCGGATCGTCCTCGTGGATCTCATACTCAAGATCGGCGTAGCCCGTGTAGCGCATGCGAATCAGCTCCTGAAAGATCTGCCGGATCGGCATGATGCCCTCGCCCACTGCCACCTGGCTGTCCTTCGCGTCTGCCTTCGCCAGATCTTTCATGTGGAGATCGAAGAGTCGTGGTCCTGCCTTTCGGATCGCCTCCACAACGTCAACGCCCGCCCGCATCGTGTGTCCTACGTCGATACAGCAGCCGATCCGCGAGTCCATCGATCCAACAGCCTTCAGAACGTCAAGCGGCGAAGGCCACTCCTTATCCTCGGGACCATGATTGTGGATGCCAACGCGAATGTCGTACATCTTGATGAACTTCTCCAACCGCGGAAGCGTTGTATGTGTCGGGGCGCCGACAATGAGTGAGATACCTGCCGCTTTGCAATACTCAAATTTGGCTTGAATATCTGCGTCCTCGTCCTTAAGAAAATAGATTGTTCCTGCTGCAGTCAGGGTCAGACCTGCGGTTCTGTACGCCTCCACACGCGTCTTGATCTCGGCCGCGGATCCCATTGGCAGGTGCGTGTCCTTGACGTTGAGATAGGGCGTTCGCAGCTGCTTCATGCAATCGATCAGGTGCGCTGCATCAAGCTTGCGGAACGTGTAGCTCGCGATCCCAAGCTTCACCGGAGATGCAGGAAGAGATGCCTTCTGCGCCCGCAAGACTGTGGTGTACGGAAGCGCACTGCTGCCCGCGAGCAGCGCGCCTCCACGAAGAAGGGCGCGCCGTGTCAGAGAAATGTCCATGCAGCGCATACTATGGCTCCTCTGCGCCCTTCGTCCAGAACATCTCTGCGTAAAGTTCAGAGAGGTCTCTGTTGACGACAGATGATCCTTCGTCGTAGTGTTTCGGTCGCACTTGGAACCTTGTTCTCTCGCCACGCGAAAGCTTGTGGTCGTCAAAAAGGTGGATCGATGCGTCGTCTTGTCTCGCGTGAAAGTCTGCTCGCTTTTACCGTTGCCACAGTTCTGCTCGTTTCACCCCCAACCCCTTTGAAAGCGCAGGCGGTGAACGGAACACTTTTAGGAAACGTGACAGACTCTACCGGTGCCTCTGTCGCGAATGCGCACGTAACTGTCACCCAAACTGAGACAGGAGTGACGCAGCAGACAGTCTCAAACGAGAGTGGAAACTACACCCTACCCGGCCTTCAGCCAGGGACCTACACCGTTACTGTTGAGGCGCAGGGATTCAAGCGCGACGCGCACGAGCACATCGACCTGCTCAGCAACACATCAACCCGCGTCGATGTCTCTCTCGTTACTGGAAGCGTGAGCGAAACGGTCCTCGTTACCACGGCGCCTCCGCTGCTACAAACAGATCGCGCCGATATCAGCACAAAGATAGAAGCGCAGCAGGTCTCCAATCTGCCGCTCGGCACGAACAGAAACTTTCAGTCACTCCTCAATCTTGTTCCCGGCACCACCCCAGCTACCTTCCAGCACTCCCAGTTCTTCAATGCCCAGAGCGCATTGCAAACGGAAGCAAACGGTATTCCGCGCATGGGCAACCTATACCAGATTGAGGGCATTGACGACGACGAGCGCACAGGCCTTCTGCAGATCATCATTCCTCCCGCTGAAGCAATTCAATCCGTCGATATCTCCACGAACAACTTTGAAGCTGAGCTTGGCCGCGCCATCGGCGCTGTAACAAATGTCACTCTGAAGTCCGGGGCCAATGCTTTTCATGGCTCGGCCTTCGAGTTCATCCAGAACAACGCCGTCAACGCTCGCTCCTACTTCAGCGGCCCCCTCGGGCATCTTTCGTATAACTACTTCGGCGGAAGCATCGGCGGTCCGATACTCAAGGACAAGCTCTTTTTCTTCGGTGACTATCTCCGCACCTCCGATCATGAAGCGATCGCGAACACCTTTACACTGCCGCCGCCGCAGTTTTACACGCCGAATGCCGCTGGCTTTATCGATCTCAGCGGCCCGCTGCAGGCCAGCGGCGCCGGTCAGATCTACGATCCGGCGACGGGCAATGCGGATGGTTCCAACCGGTTACCGTTCGTCAATAATCAGATTCCAGTGAGTCGCATCAATGCAACCTCTCTCGCGATCCTCAAGCTTCTCCCCGCACCCAATCAGAACCAGAGCAATCTCTCAGCACCAACCAACAACTTTGTTACGAATCTTCCTTTTCGCAAGACGACCGACAGCTACGACGTCAAGATCGACTATGCTCTCAACGAGAAAAAACCACCTGAGCGGCCGCTACAGCTGGCAGCGTGTCCTTACCTTCCAGGCGCCGGCTTTCGGACCGTTTGCCGGCGGGCCCGCCGGTGGAGGATTTCAGGGGACGGGCAATCAGCGCGCCTACAGCACCGGGCTTAACTTCGATCACGTCTTCTCCCCGACACTCTTCACGGAGCTACGCTTCGGGGTTGCCCACCTGCATAACGATGCCCAGCCCAGCGACTATGGCTCGAACGACGCGACAACCCTTGGCATCCCTGGCGTCAATATCAACCCGTTTACAAGCGGCCAGGTCGGGATCTTCGTGGGCAACTTCGGCCAGCAGGGACAGACCTATCCACTCATCGGCTATGCCGCTTCCGTTCCCTGGATTCGCGCCGAAGCAAACATCGACGTCGTCAATAACTGGACCAAGACCATCCGCAATCACTCCGTCAAATTCGGCGTTGATCTCCGCCGCGTTCGCGACGATCTGCTGCAGGATCAGACCTTCGGAGCCCGCGGGGCGTATACGTTCGCCGAAAATCAGACTGCTTCCATTCTCAACGGCTCAGGAACCAAGACAAACGTCGCCAATGATATGGCCAGCTTCCTGCTGGATCTTCCGAGCCAGACTGGCCGCGACCTGAACACCTTCTTTCCAGCCTATCGGCAGTGGTGGTTCTTCGCCTTTGCCAGTGATAAATGGCAAGTCACGCCCAAACTTACTGTTGACCTGGGCGTCCGCTGGGAGTTCTATCCTCCAGCCACCCCCAAGATCACGGGTGGCTTTTCTAACTATGATCCCTCAAGCAACTCCCTCATTCTTGCTGGAGTTGGCGGTAATCCCCGGAACCTTGGCCTGCAGACCCGCTACAGCTACTTCGCTCCGCGCACGGGCTTCTCCTACAGAGCTACCGATAACACGGTAATCCGCGGTGGCTTTGGGCTGAGCTACACACCATTTCCGGATAACAACTATGCCTATAACTATCCGGTGAGGGCAAACAACAGCTATCAACCAGCTTTTACGTATGGGCCTTCCGTCCTGAGTGACGGCACGCCCGCAACCTTTCAGGCCGGCTTTCCAGCACCCATCCCCGTTGCCATTCCCTCAAACGGCATCATTCCAGCGACAACCGCGCAGCTGAGAAGCCAGCAATATAATGTAATTCCAAAGAACTACTACAACCCCTATGTCGAATCCTGGAATATTGCTCTGCAGCAAGCCTTTCCAGGAGATCTATCCTTTCAGTTGGCCTATGTCGCCAATCATGGTGTTCATATGCCGGTCAATCAAAACATTAATAATCCAAGCTTCCTGGGTGGCGGTGTTGCGTCCGAGCCGGAGAATATCCTGTTCAAGCGCACGGCCGCTACCAACATTGTCTTTGCCGGCTTCTCCTCGAACTATCAGTCTCTTCAGACGCAGCTCACTCGGCGCTTTTCAAAAGGCCTCTCCCTTACCACGGCCTTCACCTGGAGCAAGGCCCTCAATTACGCCAACGGCGATGATGGCGGGCTGCAGTTCTTCGCGCAGCTTCGGCGAAACTATGCTCCGGCGGACTATGATCGCCGGCTGAACTACGAGCAGAGCTTTACCTATGAGCTTCCAGTCGGTCGCGGACATCGCTTCTTCGATTCCGGCATTGGCGAGATCGCGCTCGGCGGCTGGAAGGCTTCCGGCATCATCTCCGCAGTCTCCGGCCTGCCATTCCTTGTGAATGCGAACAGTGGCTCGCTGAATACGCCCGGCACTGCCCAGACCGCGAATCTCACCGGACCATTTCGGGTTCTTCACGGCATCGGAGCCAATAACAAGTGGTTCGATACGACTGCCTTCTCGCAACCGACCGGCGTCACTGTCGGCAACACAGGCCGGAACCAGTTCTACGGCCCCGGCTATATCCAGGACAACCTGTCTCTCTTTAAGAGCTTTCCCATCTTCCGCGAAGCCTCACTCGAAACGCGCGTGGATGCCTTCCAATTCAGCAACACTCCCCAATTTGGCAATCCCAATACCGGCACTCTCAGCGCTGCCAACTTTGGCACTGTCACCACGACGCTGGGCAGCGGGCAGGGAAGTGTCAACGGTGTAGGTGGCGGACGAACGCTGCAGGCTTCGGCCAAGATCAGCTTCTAGCCCGCCAATGCGCGGCCCGGTACGGCTGCGCATGCTGGCCTTTTCTTTCTCCGCTACACTAATCCGTAGCTTGTAGCTGATGATTTAGGACGGACGATGCACACACTTTCTCGACGAAACTTTCTCACAGCTGCCGGGGTTGCGGCTTCTGCTGCAGCCTTTGCGCCGGCCCTCTCTGCCCTTGCTGCCAAGAGTCCTTTCCATATCGGGGTCATCTCGGATGAGATCTCGGAAGACTTCGATCACGCCTGCTCTGTTATCTCGAAAGACTTTGGTCTCGAGTGGGTCGAGCTTCGCGGCATCGGTGGCAAGAATCTGCAGAACCTGAGTGAAGACGAGATCGCGTCGGCCCGCAAAATACTGAGCAAATACAACCTGCACGTAACCGACATTGCGAGCCCCCTCTATAAAGTTGATTGGCCGGGCGCTCCGCTCTCAACATACGCCGAAAAGCGCGACCAGTTCGGCGCGGATGCTAACTTCAAGCAGCAGGACGAAGTACTCGAGCGCTCTATTCACCTCGCAAAGTCCTTTGGCACGGACAAGATTCGCTGCTTTGATTTCTGGCGTCTGGAAGACGTGAAACCCTATCGCCGCGCCATCAATGACAAGCTGCAGCAGGCCGCCGAAACAGCAGGGAAGCAGGGCATCCTGCTCGTGCTCGAGAACGAGTTCGCCTGCAACACCGCAACTGGCCGGGAGGCCGCGGAGACCCTCGCCGGTGTTCCTTCCCGAAGCCTCGCGCTCAACTGGGATCCAGGAAACGCCGTCGTGCGCGGTGAACTCGACGCTTTCGCTGGCGGCTGGGATGCTCTTCCCAAAGATCGCATTCATCACTGCCATGTCAAGAACGCCGTGAAGAATGATGCCGGCAAGATAGAGTGGTCGCCCGTGGATAAGGGCTACATTGATTGGGCCGCGCAGTTCAAAGCTCTCAAACAGGCCGGCTACCGCAATGCCGTCAGTCTCGAGACTCACTGGCGCGGAGCGGGAACGCCCGAGGCCTCAACCCGTATCAGTTGGGCCGGTATGAAGCAGGCGCTCGCCAACTCCCAGACACTCTGATCAGCCATCCGATGCCGGATACGAGTCGCAAACGAAAGGGAACTGCGCTGCGTGTGGCCGGCCCATACGTCTCCCGTACCGGCTGCCTGACGGCGCTTGTCCTTCTTGTGTTCGGCCACAACCTCTCGGCCGACATCGCCCCGCAACCACCCGCGCAGCGCTACCATCAGACACACCTCGCCATGGGCACCGAGTTCGCCCTCGATCTCTACGCACCCAATCCACAGACAGCCGACCATATCGCCACCGAAGCCTTTGATGAGATTGATCGCCTTGAAGCCCTGCTCAGCAACTATCGGCCATCGAGCGAGCTCTCCCGCATCAGCCGCCGAGCCGCTGCCGGCCCCGTCATCACCGATCCCGAAACCTTCCGCTTCCTCGAGCGCTCACTCTTCTGGAGCCGCCAGTCGAATGGCGCCTTCGACATCACAGTCGGTCCGCTGCTCCGTGCATGGGGCTTCTTCTTTCACAGCGGCCGTATCCCCTCCACGGCCGAGCTTGCCGCATTACGCCCTCGTCTCGGATGGCAACATGTTGAGCTTGATCCTGCCCATCGAGTCGTCCGTTTCACAACCCATCAGCCACTCGAGCTTGATCCCGGCAGCATCGGCAAAGGCTTCGCCGTCGATCGTGTCGTGGCTCTGCTGCAGGAGCAGGGGGTCACCGCCGCCTTTCTCTCTGCCGGCAACAGCACAGTTTATGGCTTGGGCGCGCCTCCCGGCACCGCTGGCTGGCCTGTCCATATCCCCGACCCAACCCATTCCGAATCCGTCGTCGCAACGATTCTGCTGCGCAATACCTCACTTTCTACCG
>CAXTJC010000181.1:0-6465 GCA_964244225.1 uncultured Acidobacteriaceae bacterium | reverse complement strand
GAGGGCGTTGGCGAGACGGTCGGCTTCGGCGGGGGTGTCGGCGCCGAACTCGCAGAGGAGAAAGCCGCGGCCGGCGGGGAGGAGAGTGACGTCGTCGACGACGAGGTTCTTGCGGAGCATGAAGTCGACGAGCAGGCCGTCGAAGCCTTCGAGGCCGATGGGGTTGAAGGCGAGGACGGCGGGGACGTGGTCGGCGGCGAGGAAGGCATCCGCGAAGCCGAGGGCGACGAGGCGGCGATGCTGCGGGCTGGGCTTGAGCGCGCAGGTGGCGGAGAGGATGGTGACGCAGGTGCCTTCGGTGCCGACGAGGGCGCGGGCAACGTTGAAGCCGTTCTCCGGCAGGAGCTGGTCGAGGTTATAGCCGGAGACGCGGCGGGGGATGTCGGGGAAGCGCTCGCGGACGAGGGTGGCGTAGGTGTCGCGGAGATGGCGCAGGCCGGCGTAGATCTCTCCGCGACGGCCGCCGGCGGCGATGATGGCTTCGAGCTCGGGCTCCGTGGTGCGGCCGACCTGCATGCGGGTGCCGTCGTAGAGGAGGATGTCGAGCGATTCGATGTTGTCCACGGTCTTGCCGCCCATGAGCGCGTGGACGCCGCAGGAGTTGTTGCCGATCATGCCGCCGAGGGTGCAGCGGCTGTGAGTGGCGGGGTCTGGTGCGAAGGTGAGGTCGTGCTGTTCGGCCGCTGCGCGCAGGGAGTCGAGGACGATGCCGGGTTCGACGGTGGCGAGGCGCGTGATGGGATCGAGCGCGGAGATGGCGTTGAGGTATTTGGAGAAGTCGAGGATGACGGCAACGTTGCAGGTCTGTCCGGCGAGGCTGGTGCCGGCTCCGCGCGAGAGCACGGGCGCGCCGAAGTCGCGGCAGGCGGCGAGGGTGGCCACGACGTCATCAAGATCGCGGGGAAGGACGAGGCCGATGGGGACTTGGCGGTAGTTGGAGGCGTCGGTGGCGTAGAGGGCGCGGGAGGCGGCGTCGAAGCGGACCTCTCCACGGATGGTGGCGCGGAGTCTGGCTTCGAGCTGCGAGCTTGAGGAGAAGTGTTCGTGCGGGTGGTCTGGTGAGGGGGCCGCGGCCGGCCGAAGGATGTGAAACGGGGAGGAGGTCATTATGTTCTGGAAGTCGGCGAGCAGGCGTACAGGAAAAGTATAGGGGGCGAAGCAGTCTGGGTGTGCGGCCTTGAGGCATCGAGAGTTTTGCGACGGTCTTCAAGCGGCTTTCGTTTCGAGGAAGAGCGCTGTAGGCGGAGACGTAAGATCAACTGGGAGCTGTTTACAACTCGTATCGTGACGCTTCAGGAGAAGAACATGCAACAACAACGGCGGAATACGGGGATCTCTCCACTGCGCGCTACGCGCTCCGGTCGAGATGACGTCATCCTTTGAGTTACTCATCAGGTTCTAAGGAAGATCTGATCAGCCAAAGAACTTTTGTTTTCAGAGGAAATGTTTAGCCGGTCCGAACAAAAAGCAGGTTCTCGCGTTACTCGGAATGGAAGAAAGAAAAGCAAAGGACTTGATCAGAGTCTCCCTAAGATATGAGCGAAGAGCGGTGGCAGTACCTGCAGATCTCGGACGCGCTTGATGTGGAGTTTGCGACGGCGCTCTCGCGGCTTGTTCCTGTGAGCGCGTGGCGGCCGCGGATGGAGGCTTTGGCGCTCTTCTCCGGCTCGAGCGCCGGAGAGATCGCCGAGAAGACCGAGTCGCCGGGGCTCGTGCAGTGCAGCTTCCCTCTGCAGAGGGGCTATGCGCGGCCACCGCTTTCCTGGCTGGCCCGGAGCGGCCCGAGCCTGCGCACGCGGCTGCTGCGGCATACGGCGCGGCCGGCTGCAACGCCATTGATCTGCTCTACGCCCTACCATGCGCCGCTTGCCGCGCTGTGGCCCGGACCGGTGGTGTACTACCTTACGGATCGCATTGCGGCGTATGCGGGCGTAAATCCGAAACGGGTGACGAGCCTGGATCGCGCGATGTGCGCGGCTGCACGGCTGGTCTGCCCAAACTCGACACGGCTGGCGGACTACCTGACGCAGGAGGCCGGCTGCGATCCGGCAAAGATCCTGGTTCTTCCGAATGCGACCAGAGAGGCGAACCTTATCCCCGAGCCTCTGCTCACGCCGCTCGTGCTGCCTAAGGATGCGGCTGACCTCAAGCGGCCGATTGCCGGCGTGATCGGCAACATGGGATCGAATGTGAACTGGAGCCTGATGCGGGAGCTGGTGTCCGCGGCACCGGAGTTCTCCTGGCTGATGGTAGGGCCGTTCAGTCGTGATGTTCCTGAAGGCGTGGAGCGCACCGCGCGGGAGGAGCTGCTGCGCATGGGCGGGCGCGTTCGCTTTGTGGGAAAGAAGCTCTATGGGGAGCTGGCTTCGTATGCGCGCGGTCTGGATGTGGCGGTGCTTCCGTACAGGCTGCGGGAGCCGACCTACTCCGGCAGCTCGACGCGGTTCTATGAGCACCTGGCGGCGACTCGGCCAGTTCTTGCGACGCGGGGGTTTGAGGAGCTATTGCACAAGCCGCCTCTGCTGCAACTGTTCGACACGGCAGAGCAGGGAGTGTCTTTGCTGCGGGAGCTTGCGGGTAGAGGCTTTGACGACGGCCAGATTGAAGCACGATGGCGCGCCAGCAGAGACGGGACGTGGGAGCGGAGAGCGGCCGCGATGGTTGCGGCTGTGGAAGGTGGATCGAGTCAGAGAGCAGTTCCTCATCGTGCTTAAAAGGGAAGGATACTTGCTGTACGTCGCTTCGCTCCGTCGTAAAAGCGAAGTGCGGGGATTCTTCGCTGCGCTCAGAATGACAACTCCTGGGTGGTTTAGGGTGCTAAGACTCAGTTAAGTCTTCTTATAGTCCGGCGTCCCAGTCGTAGCCGAGCTTGGTCCAGTAGTCGTCCGGCTTGTCGTTTGTGTAGGCGATCAGCCCGATGCGTTTGATCTGCTTGTAGCCGTATTTGGTGGGCATGTGCAGGCGAAGAGGAGCGCCGTGAAATTGGGTTAGAGGCGCGCCCATCATCTCGGTGACGAGAAGAGTTTGTGGATGAAGGAGGGCGCGCAGGTCATAGCCGGTGAAGTAGTCTCCGTCGGGAGTCTCCATGTAGATATAGCTTGGCTCTTTGCCGTTGATGAGAGCAGGCGGGTAGGCCGCAACGAAGTCAGACATGCGAATGCCGGCCCAGTGAACGATCTGGCTCCAGCCTTCAATGCACTTGAACTGTGTGACCAGCTCATGACGCGGGAGCCGGAGAAGGTCGCTCATTTCAAGCAGCAGCCCCGATGTGCCGGGCCGGAGTGTGGAGTCGCTCTCGCCGGCCTCTTCGGAGCCGCGTGGCTTGCGACCGGTGTGATTCTCGTCTTCAGCGGTTCGTCCCTGCATCGACTCGGGCGCCATCTTGGTCGAGCTGAGCAGCTTCGGGTCTACCTTTGTATCGTGTCCCTGATCCTCAGCGGCGACGGCTTTGGCGTACTGGTACTCCCAGGCCGTTACGTCTTTTGTAAAACGAGGATGCCGGGTTGGATCCTTTGTGCCCACCACCTGCAGACGCCAGCTCTCAGGCCTGAGCGGCAGCTTCAAACCGTATACACCGTTGACGCGCAAGGTCTCGGCTCTACTGAGCGGATACGTGGGTGCAAGCGGAAGATCGCGAAAGGTTCCGCGTGAGAGCGACGCGTTCCACTGATAGGCGGCGCGCAGCGGAGCCGGCTGCATGTCTTCGCTTGATGCGTGATCTAAATACTGGTAGAGGCCGTACCCAGCAGCGGCGCCGGCGGCGGCCACGACAAAGGATCGCCGCGTTCGCTTGCGGGAGTCCGCCAGAACGTCCGCGTCCGCGGCCTCTCTACCCTGCATGCGCCGGGTCAGCACGTCGTCCGCGGACGCGGGATTGTGCGGCCGCTGTTCGCCTGCGAGAACAGGAGCGGGCTCGGCGGCGGGATGGGCGCTCTGTGCGACGGGCTTGTCGAGCTGCTTCTCCGGATCGTTCATCGCCAGCCTCTTCGTTCCGCTTCGATCGAGGGTGCTTCTGTTCGCTGCACCTCAAAGCCGCTGATCATCGCGCGAAAGTTGTTCCAGCCGGCGAGGGTCACCTGCACGACATGGACGACAAAGAAGCCGAGAAAGCTGAGTGTGAGCCAGAAATGCAGCCAGCGCGCCATCTCATAGCCGCCGAGAATGGTCGTGAGCCAGTGGGCGGAGGTGGGCTTGTAGATAGCGAGCCCGGTGAGCAGGGCGCCTGCTCCCATCAGAATGACCGAGGTGTAGGCGATACGCTGGGCGCCGTTGTACTTGGTCTGCGGCGGAAGACCTTTGCGCAGATGAAGATCAACCAGCGTGACCTGGATCGCGTCGCGCAGACTGCGGCGCTGCGGAAGCAGAAAGCGCCACTCGCCCGAGAACCACGTGTAGAGCACGTAGATGATGCCGTTGAGGGCGAAGAACCACATAAAGAAGAAGTGGTACCCGAGGCCCTGCGTTACGTGGTACGGGACATGCAGTTTGGCATACAACCAGTCCGGGAAGAAGCGGAAGAGAGTGACAGGGCCGAGACCGACGCGGTAGACCTGATGCGGATGCTTATAGGCGTTGTCGGAGTCGTTCCAATAGATCAGCAGGCCGCTCCAGATCATGGTGAACAGGATGGGAAAGTTGATCCAGTGCATCCAGCGAATCGCCAGTAGATGCTTCCGCTCTATCCGGATGCTGGCGCCGGCTTGTGTCTGCTGCAGGTCGTCGGTCGTACTGTCTTCGATCATGCCGGAGCTCCTTTCAGGAGCGACTGCGCGGTACGGAGAGGACTCTCTTCAACCTGGGCTGTGCCTTTGTTCGCATGCGGAGGAGGCCGTTTTCTTCAGAGAAAGTGGTGATAGATCGGTGTGGCTAGGGGCATACCTTCAGGAGAGATGCTCACGCGTTCGACTTGAGGTTCAACCAAAGGATAGCTGCTGCAGGTGCGGAGAGGGTTCGATTCTTGACAAAAGCTGTCGTTACGCAGTTTTACGCTCCACGGGAGGGAGAGTGCACATACATGAGGGTAAGGGCGTCGGGAGTCTTATCGGGTGGATGCGGGGAGAGCGCGGCGACGCTCCTTGATCTCGCGGTAGAGGCGAGCTTCGCGATCGGCATCAGCAGTTCGGCCAAGCTTCCGATACACCGCCTGCAGCTGGTAGTGGATGTAGTCCGACGAAGGATCGGCCTTCTCGGCCAGTTCGAGATGGCTGAGGGCGGCCGGCGTCTCGCCCGATTCGAGGAGCAGCTTGCCAAGCTGGTATTGCGCCTGCGCCATCTCCGGATGCGTGGCGGTGATGGTTGTGAGCAGGGCGCGGGCTTCGTCCTTGCTCGATGTCTGCAGGAGGGCAAAGGCCAGCGAGTACTCGACGTTCGGATCGTCGGGGCTGAGGACCAGTTCCTGGCGCAACTCGGGGATAGCCTCGCCGGGTTTGTCCATGCGAATGAGAGCTTCGGCGATCTGGTAGTGAGCGAGGCGAAAGGCTGGATCGGCCACCGTTATCTTGCGATAGCAGGCCACACTCTGCTCGTAGCTCTCGGTGTCCATGAAGATATGGCAGACGAGCGAGAGGACGGTGGACGGTAAAGGCTGGGTGGAGAGCTGCGCGGCGATGGTGTTGGCCTGCTTTGGATCGCCGGAGTGCGCCAAGGAGAAGGCCCAGGAGTAGGCCGATCGTGGATCCTTGAGGGCGTCCGTGGAAACAGGTGCGAAGGCACGGGAGGCGGCGGAGAAGTCGCCGACAGAAAAGAGCGACAGCGCGTACAGAAGCTGTGAGCGCGGGTCTGCGCCACCGGCTGATGCAGGAGTGAGCTGAAGGTATTGGCTAAAGGCCTGAACCGCAGCGGCAAAGTCGCCGACGCGAAATGCGGCGGTGCCGAGATTGCGCAGCAGCGTCGCATTAGGAGCATCCCAGAAGGCGGCCTCTTCAAAGTGGCGTTTGGCAGGGTCGTACTGTCCTTGCCGCGCCTCGGCGGTGCCCAGATCGTTATAGCTCTGGGCCAGAAGCTTCTTGAGACGGGCTTTTTCTTTCTCTTCTTTCTCGACAAACGAGCGCTGTGTGGCAGATTGTTGACGGGCGGTACGGGGGAGGGTGGGGCTTTCGGGTGCAGCGGAAGAGCCTGGGGCCTCTGCTGCGAGGAGACGGGCTTTCGTATCCAGTTCGGTGGCTCGCTCGACGTTCCCTTCAGCACGCTCCAGCGCAGCAAGGTGGTGGAGCAGAGAGACTGCGAGCGTGTTCGATGTTGCGGCGATGGCGGAGGTATCGCCGGAGGTAAGCGCCCGCGCTTGCGACTGCTGCAGAGAGTTCAGGTCCATGGCGCTGGTCTCGCCGGCATTCACTTTCGTGCGGGAGGCGGGATTCGGGGTTGTGGAGCGCGATTGCCCTACTGCGCTTATACAAAGGACGACTGCACTGAAGAGACAGAGTTGCGGAAGGAGCAGGATACGGCGCACTCGATCATCGTGCCACA
>CAXTJC010000180.1:0-6476 GCA_964244225.1 uncultured Acidobacteriaceae bacterium | reverse complement strand
AGACCAAGAACAATCCGGTGCTGGTTGGGGATCCGGGAACGGGAAAGACGGCGATTGTCGAAGGTCTGGCGCAGCGCATTGCGACCGGCGATGTGCCGGAGAGTCTGCGCAGATGCCGTGTGATTGCGCTTGATCTGATGGGTCTGGTGGCCGGCGCGAAGTATCGCGGAGAGTTTGAAGAGCGGATCAAGGCGGTGGTCGACGAGGTGCGCCTGCGTAAGGGGGAGATCATCCTGTTCCTCGATGAGCTGCACCAGATGGTGGGCGCGGGCGGCACAGAGGGCGGCATGGACGCCGCGAACATTCTGAAGCCGGCACTGGCGCGAGGCGAGCTGCGTTGCGTGGGGGCGACGACGTTCGACGAGTATCGCGAGACGATCGAGAAGGATGGAGCGCTGGCCCGCAGATTCGAGCAGGTGCAGGTGAAAGAGCCTGACGCGGAGGCGATGCTGGCGATCCTGCGCGGGATTCGCGGCCGCTATGAGAGCTTTCACGGCGTAAGGCTGAGCGACGAGGCGATGCATGCGGCGATCAAGCTGTCGCAACGCTACATGCGCGACCGGTATCTGCCGGATAAGGCGATCGACGTGATCGATGCGGCGATGGCGCGGCTGCGGATGCAGCAGGAGTCGCGGCCGACGCACTTGGATAAGCAGCAGCGGCTGCAGGCAAGGCGGCGATCTCAGATGGAGGCGATGCCGGAGGGCCGGGAGCGGACGGCGCTGGCGGCGGAGCTTGCCGCGATCGACGAGCAGACACTCGTGCTCGAGGAGCAATGGCAGAGGCAGCGGGGGCAGACGGAGGAGCTCGGCCGCACCCGCGGCGCTATCGCCGAGCAGACGGCTCTGCTTGAAACAGCCGAGCAGGCGAAGGACGTCGCCGGCGCGGCGGAGATCCGCTACGGCAAGCTGAAGTACCTGGAGCAGCAGCGGGCGGATCTGGAGAGCAGGATCGGCGCGTCTGGCGAACCAATGACGGGCAACGAGGTGCGTGCGGAGCATGTGGCGGAGGTGATCGCGGACCGGTCAGGTATTCCTGTGAGCCGCATGCTCGAGAGCGAGCGGGAGCGGCTGATGGCGCTTGAAGAGCGGCTCGGCAAGCGCGTCTTCGGGCAGGAGGCGGCGGTGAGCTCGGTTGCAGACGCGGCTCGACGCATGCGCACCGACCTACAGTTCCGGCGCACGCCGAATTCGTTCCTGTTTGCGGGACCGACGGGTGTGGGCAAGACGGAGCTGGCCAAGGCGCTGGCCGAGGCGCTCTTCGACGACGAGGCGGCGCTGATCCGCATCGACATGGGCGAGTACAAGGACAAGTCGTCGGCGGCGGGACTGATCGGATCACGGCCGGGCCTGGTGGGATCGGATGAGGGCGGGTTTCTGACCGAGAAGGTTCGCCGATCGCCGTTCTCGATCGTTCTGTTCGACGAGGTGGAGAAGGGGCATCCGGAGATCCTCGATCTGCTGCTGGGAGCGCTCGATGAAGGCCGGCTCTCGGATGCGAAGGGGCGGATGGCTGACTTCTCGAATACGATCATTCTCTTTACCTCGAATCTTGGCGTGCGTGAGGCGATGGCCGCAACCGAGGATCCGGCCGAGCGGCAATCGATCATCATGGAGGTGGTACGCACATCCTTGAAGCCGGAGCTGTATAACCGCATCGGCCAGATCGTCGTGTTTAATCCTCTGGCGCGGGCGGAGCTGAACCGGATTGTCGAGGCAAATCTGCAGCAGCTGCGGCGCAAGCTCGAGGAGGATCGCGGTCTGGGTCTGGAGGTTTCAGACGAGGTGCTCGCGACTCTGGCGGAGCACTCCTATGACCCGGAGTACGGAGCACGACCGGCGGCCAGAACGCTCCAGCAGATGGTGCTCTCGCCGCTGGCAACGCTTCTGCTTACGGCGGAGACCAGGCCCGGGCAGACGATTCGGATCGATCTCGAGGAGGGTGAGCTGGTTTTTGGTCTGCGGACGGAAGAGGCTGGCGGAGCTGGGGAGAGTGCCGAAGGTGTTGTGGCGGCGGAGGTGAGCCGATGACCGCGCCGATTACTGCACGGAGATCTGCGTGGCGATGGCTGGTCGTCGTGGTGGCGCTCTGCTGTATGCCGTCGGCGGCGCGGCCGGAGGCGTTGACCCAGGCGGATCTCGCGAACGGATGGCTGAACCTGTATGACGGAAGCCTCTTCGGCTGGAACACGACGAGCATATGGCACAACCAGGCGGACATACTCAGCGGACCCGCGGGGGTTGATCGCAAGATCATCTATGCGCTACCGATGGCAAACTTTGAGATTCGCTTTATGTTTCGCGTCACCCAGACGCAAACAGGGGCGGCCTTCCGTCTAAGGACGACGGCGGATGCGTCTCTCGCGGACAATGGGTTCCGTGTTCCGCTGGCTGATGGTGATCCGAGCTGGCCCTCTGGAAGCATCGTGAACAAGGCCAAGAGCACGATGAGCCTCTCCGCGGGAGCCTGGCACAGTGTTTCGGTGGAAGCGGCAGACGGCCGCGTGACGGTGAAGATGGATGGCCAGCAGACTGCGAGCGCAGCGGATGGTGGAGTCAAAGCCGGTTACTTCGGCTTTGAGAGCAAGCAGGACTCTGGGCTGGAGTTGCGTGAGATTCATCTGCTGCCGAAGGGTATGGACAAGATATTCAATGGCACAGATCTGTCCGGCTGGAAGAACGTTCCGTACGAGAAGCCGGCGAGTGGCGGGGTATTCCACCCGGTGGAGAAGATGTTTGGCGGTGGCGGCGGAGGCAAGCCGCACTCTGCGAAGTGGACTGTGAATGGCGGGAAGATTGTCGGGGAAAAGGGGCCTGGCGCGCTTGAAACCAACGCGACCTATCAGGACTTCGTGCTGCAGATCGCGTCAAGCGCTGAAACCAAGAAGGATGGTTTTCCCGCGGTCTATATACGGAACGATGCCGGCAAGATGTTTACCGGATACGGTCTCGGCATCGGCCCAAAGACAGGGCAGATTCAGGGGATCGGGCAGCCGCGCCGTGCAATAGCGGCCAGGGAAGAGACATTCCAAACGGTGATTGCAGCCAATCGACAGCTGGGGGTCTTCGTCAATGGTGTGCTGATGACGCTGGCGACAGACACGCGGCCTGAGGGGAACAGCGAAAAAGTGGGGGCCAGGACGAGCGGCGGCGTGATCAGTCTAGGTAGTGAGCAGGACAACGAGACAGTGTCGTTTCGTACTGTCGCGATCCAGCCGATGCAGCGTCCTTTTGGCGGCCTGGTGCAGGCCGAGATGGCAACAATCAGCACCGTTGCTCCGGCCATGCTGCCGATTGCGCCCGATGAGAGTGCAAAGGCGGCGACGCAGAACGCACAGCTCGCGGCGGCTCTGGGGGTGATGGATCCGAAGCAGAAGGCTGAGATCGCGACCCTGATGAGTTCAGCTGTCCGGAGCAAGGATCCTCAGGAGCAGATGGGGCTGTATAACCGCATCATCCAAATGGACCCGTCGAACGCCGCAGCGGTACAGGGCTATAAGGACGCGCAAGCGAAGCTGGAGGCGCAGCAGAAATCGCAGGCGCAGGACATTCAGCAGCAGCAGACGCAGCAGGAGACGCGGCAGAGCACGCAGGCGCAGGTCGCCGCGGCGCAGAGCTCGGCACAGACGGCATTTCTCGCAGGCCACCTGCGGGAGGCAGACCGAAGTCTTGCGCTTGCGGAACGTCTCGCTCCCCCTAACCCGGCGACGCGCGATCTTCGGTACCGCATCAGCGCGGCAACGTCACTGCGGTCGCGGCTGCTTTATCTGGGCAGCGGTGCCGGGTTGGTAACGCTCGTCGGCATGTTCTGGTTCTGGAGAAGCCGCAAGCGGGAGCAGCGCAGTCCGGTACTTGAGATGACACGCGGACTCGAACAGGGACGAATCTTTCCGCTGGATAAAGACGTTGTACGGATTGGCGCCGTGAAACAGGATGGCGGCCAGAGGAATGACATCGTCGTTGAGGATGTGGAGCATATGATCTCCCGCTTTCACTGTGAGCTTCATCGTAAGGATGGGTCCTTTTTCCTGATTGATTCCGGGAGTTCAAATGGAACGAAGGTAAACGGGAGTGTGGCGGCGCCGCGTACGCCGGTACCGGTACGCAAGGGATCGCGCATCGACCTTGGCGGTACTGCGGAGCTGCGGTTTGGCTATGATCGGCGGCCGAAGGCGTGAGCGTGCCCATCATGGAGAGAGCGGAGCCGGTGACGCAACCGGGGAGCGAGAGCTCCTATGCCACGCTGCTGCGGCAGCGCTTCGACCTGATGGATCCGCGCGTCGAAGCTGGCGCCGACCTGCCCTATGAAAGCACGGCGCTCTGGGCGGAGATCTGCGATGCGCTGGAGGCAGGGCAGCTTCGTGTGGCGGAGCCGGCCGGAGACGGCTTGTGGGTTGTGCATGCCTGGATTAAGCAGGCGCTGCTGACGCTCGGAGGCGCTGGAAGCCTTCAGCTTCAGACCGGTGCGCTGCCGGGAAGCGAGATCGCGACTCTGGGCTGGCGTGAGGAGCGCTCGACACGAAGCCGGGTTCCGGCTGGAAGTTATCTACGAAGAGGCTGCTTTATCGGGGACGGGTGCTCGATCATGCCTCCGAGCACGGTGCAGGCGGGAGCCTATCTCGAGCCGGGAGTGCGGGTGGACTCGCATGTGCTGGTGGGCAGCTGCGCACAAATTGGAGAGGGCGTTGTGCTGGGGTGCGGAACGATGATCGGCGGCGTGCTGCTGCCGGAGGAGGCGCTGCCGATGGTGCTTGAGCGCGGCGTGATCGTTGGCGGCAACTGCGGACTTTACGGATCTGTTTTTATAGGGGAGCAGACGGTGCTCCACCCTGGAACCGTCGTGCAGGCGGCAGAGGGGCTCTATGATGCGACTTCAGGCGAGTGGATCAGAGCGGCTCCAAGAGAGGCGCTGCGCATTCCGGCGCGTGCCGAGATCGGCATGGGAGCTGCACCGGCGGAGCGATGCGCGGACGGCATTCAGCGCTTGACACCGATGATTCTCCGGCGTGAGAGTCGGACGTGATGGATTACACGAAAGAAGTTCGGAGGAGACAATGAGCGTATTTTCGGGAGATATCCAAACCCCGCTGGCGGTACCGGACCCCGGCACAGACTACAAGCTGCCGCCGCCGGGTTCGTTGAGCTACGGCAGCATTACGGCACAGAGTGCGCTTGCCGGAACCAACGGCGTCGACACGCTGCTGGTGGCCGGGAACCGCGATCGCCAGATGAACGGCAATGAGTCCACGCGGATTACGGAGAATCGCACCCATACGGTTCAGGGAAATCAGCAGAAGAAAGTTGTTGGGAATAAGGTCGAGAACGTTATCGGCAACTTCACGCAGACGACTTTTCAGAACTTATCCGGTACCGTTATCGGCGCCACAAATCATCTTTATACCGGCGCGCATACCATTGCACATAAAGCTGACCAGATGCTGCAAGAGCCGGTCGCGTATTACCACGATGTTCAGGAGCATTTCGTCAAGACGCGCGAGCACCATGACGAGTACCAGTTTTTACAGGTCTACGTGGGTCAAGCCACCAACGTTATCGGCTCGAATCAGGATTTCAAGCTGATTCAGACCGCTTTAATAGGGGCGGGTGCTGAAAAATCTGGCATGTCCTACACGGAACATCTAGCAAAGATTCATGATGCTGCTGTCGATCAGAGATTTGAGGCGCTTGATAGCAAGATCGGCGCGATTCAGCCTGTCGTTCACGTCGCAATGTTCCACGAGGTTGCTATCACGCAGAAGATCATCGTAGTCGGCGTTAACCAGTACATCTAAGGCGTGGAATGAGACTTATTACAATTGTTTCTAATACAGGCAATCAGTTGATTGCAGAACAGCGGCCGCAGACAGTTGGCTTTCTGCTTATAGTTCTTAGCCTGGGAATTGTGGGACTGGCAGTCTATTTCGTACGCGTCCATGCGTATAAGATGCTGCTGCTTCCTGTCCTCGCACTTTTGCTACTGTTGCTTCTCTCGCGAACCGGACAGAAAGCAACCTATCGCGTCACCATTGATCAGGCAAAACGCAGGATTCTCTCGGAGAAGCTTCAGGATGGTAAGGTGCTTGACAGTACTACGACCTCTGCTGCTGATGTCGCCTCAGCTGAGATGGAATTTAACCGCGGCGCTCGCAAGATCGCATTGATCCATAGGGACGGACATCAGAGCTTTCCACTGGGGGAAGAAGAGCTTCAGAACGAGCCGGATCAATATATTGTTCTGAACGCGTTGCGTCAATCGATCGGCCAGACTCCCGCTACTCCGCAATAGAAAGATGCGAATGCTGCAAGCGCTTCATCTTCTTCAGAACACACCCGATCTGTTGGTTGCGGAGCGGGCTCCAGATGCGCCATTTCCAGTGCGTTTCCTTCTGCTGTGTATCGCCTTATGGTTCTTTCTTCCGGCAGTCTTCAAACGTCAGTGGAGGTTAGCTGGAGTGATAGGCCTGGTAGCCCTATTCC
>CAXTJC010000179.1:0-6482 GCA_964244225.1 uncultured Acidobacteriaceae bacterium | reverse complement strand
GCCGTTTTACTTTTTATGACACCCACCAGCCTGACGGATCCTGGATGTTACGAGTTGCGCCAGACTTTGCTCCAGGCTTTCGTGAGCTTCGAAGGACACCCTCTAGCCGCGCGACAGCTCAGGAACGAAGCGGCCTAAATAAGTGTGAGAGCCAGACCTCGAGATGGGTGCAGAGGCGAAGAAGATCCCAGTAGTTTTTCTGGCAGATCAGGTCGAAGTGTCCTGGTCTTCGTGTCAGCTTTACTTTTTGTCAGATAGACGACGCGATTCCGTCCCTGTTGCTTTGCATCGTAGAGCGCACGATCACTTCGTGCTACGACGCAGCTTAGATCGTGGTCGTCGATAGTCACAGCTGAGACTCCGATGCTGACGGAGATCGGATGATGGTCCCAGGTAGTTTTACTGAGTTCGTGCACGATGCGCTGCGCGATCAAAACTGCTGTAGCCGGACCACTCTCCGGAAGAAGCACGGTGAACTCTTCGCCGCCGGATCGAGCCGCCAGATCCTGAGCGCGCGTGCAGTGTGAGATCACTTCGGCAATTTGACGCAGAACTCGATCGCCATACGCGTGCCCGTATGTATCGTTTACATGCTTGAAATGATCAACGTCGATCGTGAGCACGGCTATCTCACGGCCAGGTGTGACCGGTGTGCCCTTTGCCGCCTCAAGTCCTTCATCCAGTGCGCGTCTATTTGCCAAACCGGTAAGTGAGTCGGTGTTCGCGTGCCGAAGCAGGAGGACATTAGCCTCCTCTAACTGCTTCTGGTAATGACGAAGATCCGCCGAATGCTGGCGTTCTACGGTAACGTCGACAGCGATGCCGGCAAGCAGCTGTTCCCCTGCGGAGTTCCTCCAGGGAAACTTGAAACAGCGCCACTCTGTTCGCTTTCCATTCAATTCTGTGGTCTCGTTGACCTCGACCAGCTCCCCAGAATCTAGAGCGCGTTGATCATTCTTTTGCAGAGCCCGTGCCACAGGCTCTGGCCATAGCTCAGCATCCGTTCGTCCAAGGGCGGACTCCATGTCGATTCCTGCGACGTCGGCCATCCGGCGGTTGTAGAAGACGAATCGGCCGTGCCCATCTTTAATAAAACTAGCCATCGGGCTGTAATGCATGAACGTTCTAAAGAGTTGGTCGCTGGCTCCGAGCTCTGAGACCAACGCAGTGCGCTCTTCCAGAGCGCGCTGAAGTCCTTGGCGCTGAAGCCTAAGTTCGATGTGCATACCCACTTGACGGGCCAGCACTTCAAGCGCATGCCGCTGATCCTCCGTAAGGGAGCGTGGCTGAATGTCAAGCACGCATAAGGCACCAATCTTCAAACCATTACGTCCGCTAACGGGCACCCCAGCATAAAATCGCAGCCCATTGGCGGCAGTTACAAGGGGATTATGTCGAAAACAAGGATGCTTCGTTGCGTCTTCGACAATCAGGGTGTTACTGCTACAAATGGTGTGGTCGCAAAATGCGTGCTCACGCGGACCACCCTCCCAGTCCATTCCGAATTTGGCTTTGAACCATTGGCGATGCTGATCGATAAGGGTGAAAGCACTCATGGGAGTGCCGCAGATCTTCGCCGCCAAACAAGCCAGTTCGTCAAACTCTCTCTCGGGTTCTGTGTCGAGCAACTCCAGTTCTCTTATTGCGGCCAGCCTAAGCTCTTCCATGGAATCTCCTGCTTACCTCTATCGGCAGAACAGGAAGAAAGTTTAGAGAGGATGTTGAGTTTGAGATCAGTTGCTATCAGGCCTTAGAGCCGCCATAGACAACGGCCCGATTCTTGCCGGCGCGCTTTGCGGCATAGAGCGCTTCGTCGGCCATACTGACGAGCTGAAAACCATTGAGAAGAGAGTCGTTGAGTGCCGCCAGACCGATGCTTACCGTTACTGGCTCGTGGTCCCACATCTCGGCCGCCATACGTTCCATCAATCTCCGGGAGAAGCCGAGCGCTGCCTCGGAGCCGCTCTCCGGCAGGAGCACGACAAACTCTTCACCACCGTAGCGGGCAACCAGGTCCGGAAGGCGAATCGTAGTTCGAAGCACGGCTCCAAGTCTTCGGAGCACCGCATCTCCGGCTCCATGCCCCCAGCGATCATTGATTAGCTTGAAGTTATCGACATCAATCAGCAGAACCGCCAGTTCGCGATGGCGCCGGCGGGACATGGAGAACTCGAGCACAAGACGCTCTTCAAAAGCACGCCGATTGCGCAGACCGGTCAGTTCATCCGTAACGCTGAGCCGTCGAAGCTGCTCGTTCGCTGCCTGCATCTCCTCCTGGTAGCGTTCGAGCTCCTGCTTTCGCTCCTGTTCTTCAGTGATATCCATGGCAAGTCCGGCGAGCAGCAGGTTTCCGGCTGAATCAAAGCAGGGAAACTTATAGGTCTTCCAGATGGTGATCGCTCCATCGGGGGCACGCAGGCGCTCCTCGGCTTCAACCGTGCGGCCACCTGCCATGACGTCGAGATCCTGCATGCGCAGTGGAACAGTCATGCTCCGGGACCAGAGCTGCTCGTCCGTTCGACCGAGCCAGGCATACTCGCTGATGCCGAAGCGCCGGGCGTAGCTGCGATTGTAGAAGAGCAGTCGGCCTGCAGCATCCTTGATATAGCTCAGAAAAGGACTCGCGTTCATGAAGGTGCGAAAGAGCTCTTCACTGGCTCGAAGATTGGTTGCGGACGTCTCACGTTCCCGGCTAACCTGCTCCAATCGCTCGCGTTGTTCCCGAAGATCGAGTCGAGCGAGGAGTTGGCGAGCGAGGAGAACGAGAGCTTCTTCCTGGTCTGAGGTCAACGCCCTGGGAACTTGGTCCGTGACACACAGAACTCCCCTTATCAGGCCGTCGAGGCTGGAGAACGGTACACCGGCAAAGAACCGTACATGCGGGTCACCGATGACCTGAGCGTCTGCCGCAAAGTGGTAGTTCCGAGCCGTATCTTCGATGACAAGAAGCTCGCTCTGGTCAAGGGCGTGCTCGCAGAAGCTGGCACCGATGGAGAGGTCCTGAAGACGGAGAGCGCCTGAGGCGCGCTTCCATCCGTGCTCTCTGTCTTTCAGCATGACCATACCCTGCGGTGTACGGCAGAGCGTACATGCAAGAGTTGCTATCTCATCGAATTCAACTCCGGAGGAGGCGTCTATCTGGTTTCCTGCGCCTCGTACCAAAGAGCTGCTGCTATCCGCTGGCATTCTACTGAACCGCCAAATCTGGGACTCGTTCTCAGAGAATACAGGCGGGCGCAGAAACTGCAAAGGAGAAGAGCTACGACGCAAAACGCTGGTAACAAATGCGTCGCACGAGGTTTAAGCTTTAGTAACTGAGGCTTCGACTCAGCGGGAATCCTAGCCGTTGCGCTGAATGGCCTGTCGGACGTGCAGCTCAGCCTCGGCTTTGAAGTGAGTCAAATTGTGGATCTCGGCCGCATGCTGCTCGATGATGGGCAGCATCTCGTCTTCGCTGTTTCCTTCGAGCTCCCAGGTGCAGTCGTACCCCACATCTTTGCAATGGAAATGCTTCTTCTGCTCGCTCATGCCAACCTTCCTTTCAGGCCTTTTGGATGCGTCCGGCAGAGCCGAAAAGACAGGCTGCAGCGCTTCATCCGCTTTATTTTTGAATGAAGAGCGAAAGGTTTTCTCGAAGCTATCAAGAAGGCAACGTCAGTGTTTGATCGCCCACATGATCCAGCTTGCAGCGATCGTTCCACAGATAAATAGTGCGAAGCAGAAGACACCAAATCGAACCATAAGACGCGGCTCTGAGCGTTGCGTGATGCCGAAGACCACAGAGGTAAAAAGCGAGAAGAGAAACATCGCAGTGAAGTGAGTCACGAGCGCTTCCTTCCATTCGCCAGTGAATGTGCGTCAACAGCCGTCACGATATTAAGCAGGCCCGCCACCACGATGAACTTGGTGCCGTAGTCTGCTGTCGCGAGCTGGACCGAGGGTGCCCCGAGATCGAAGACTCTCGCAAGAATGTAAAGCACTCCGGTCCCAAGATCGCCCGCAAAGTTCAACATATCCAGCAGCTCTCCTGTGTTCGGGGTGTAGATCTTGCCCTGAAGCGTGACCCCGATAACAAACATGAGAACGATAGAGACAAAGAGCAGTGCGGCGCGAACCCACTTCTTGAGCAGCAGATGGCCTGCACCGGGAATGAGCCAGCCCGCGAGCAGAATCAGCAAGGGCGAGAGTGTGGTTGCGGGAGTTGCGAGGCGCGTCTGCACCTGTATGTTGGTCGTCATCTCAGAGTTGATACTACCAGTTACACGCGGACCAACTCCCGCTGCACGCGACCGCTGACAACTGCGGAGCCATGGCGCGCGATCATGTCTATCTCGCTGCGAACGCCGAACTCGCCGGGGAAGTAGGCGCCGGGTTCGACGGAGAAGCAGGTGTTCGGCAGCAGAAGGCGCTCATCGTGGGTCTCGAGGTTATCGAGATGCGCGCCGCTCCCGTGAAGAGTGTTTCCTATGTTGTGCCCTGTGCGATGAGTGAAGGCATCTGCAAAGCCCCGGCTGCGGAGGACTTCGCGGGCGGCGTCATCGGCCTCAAAGCCGGCTATCGGCTTGCTGGCCGCAAAGGCATCGCGAACCGCGCTGATCGCCGAGTCTCGCGCATCCCGCACGGCCAGGAACACAGTCTGTTCCCGCTCGGTCGGCTCACGTCCGACGACGCCTGTCCAGGTGATGTCATAAAAGCAGGTGCCGGGCCGATCCATGCGGCCCCAGATGTCGATGAGGAGGAAGTCGCCGGTACGAATGGGCTTTGAGCTCTCGGGCAAAGGTTCGTAGTGCGAGTCCGCGCTGTTGGGGCCGGCGCTGACGTTCGGCCCATGCTCCCAGACGATGCCGGAACGATGCATGGCCTCATTGAGCCAACGCACTGTGCTCCACTCATCGGTCTGCCCGCTCTCGTGGATGCGGCGGCCGATTTCCTGCCAGGCCTCCTCCAGGATGGAGTCGATATGCTGCTGAGCCTCGAAGTGCGACGCGATCTGGTCTTCACTGAGAACAGCCTCAAAGTGACTGACGAGATCGGCGGAGCTTACGATTTCCTTGCCCATCTCGCGCAGCATCTCGACCGTGCCGGCGTCCACCATGCTGACGACCATGATGGCGTTGCGGGGCGAGTACTGCATGGCAAGCCGGGTTGTACCGGTCAGCAGATGCTCCAACTCAGCCTCGAGTTCCTGCCAAGAGGAGTATTCGGCCCTCGCTCCGGGCAGGGTGTCCAGCCTCCCTGACTCGATGCGGTGAACCAGCTTGCGCGGCTCGCCGGCCGCTGGGATGAGGTAGTACCAGCGGCGGGTGACATGGGCCGCAGCGGGAAGGCCGAGGATGCTGTAGGCCAGCGGATCACGGCCGTGGTGGTCATAGAAGAGCCAGCCATCGAGCCTGGCATCGCGGAGGGCGGTCTGGATTGACTCGAGCTGCATGGGGGTTATTGTAGAGGGGCCTATCCCACCCCGTACTTCAGGTACTAAAGTATTGCATCGAAACAATTTAAAAGAGAGTGGTCCGGCGAGACAGGCCACCTTGAACTCATGAGCTAGTTCCATCCTACAGAACCGGGCTGATGGTTGCGCCACCGGCTCTGCACATCATGAGAGCGCGCGAGACGCTTGGGGAAGGAAGAAGCAACGGCAACGGCGAAATGCAGGGATCTCTCCATTGCCCCATCGGCTTCGCTCAGGGTTCGGTCGAGATGACGGCTTGGCGAAGGTCTAATTAAGTTGAAAAGAAGGTTTATGGTACTCGGAATGGAAGAATCAAACGATTGTGCGTCTCCGTTTCGGCTCTGCTCGGGTTCGTAATTAGAAGCGAGAAGCAGGTTCTTCGCTGCGCTCAGAATGACAACAAGAAAAGCAATGGCGAGAAGACGAGAGCGGTCAGGACAAAAAGAGGGCTGGGAGTGATCCCGGCCCTCTTTCAGGTTGGTGATCAGATCAGGCAGTGACGGGGGTGGCTGCTGCCGCTGCTTCGCGCTCCGCGGCCTTCTTATCCGCGGAGTTCTGGCCCAGTTCCGCGGCGAGGGTCTCCGTGGTGAAGGACTCGATGATGTCTCCGGCGCGGATTTCCTTGAAGCCGTTGAGATCGATACCGCACTCGACACCCTGGCGCACCTCGGAGACGTCATCCTTGACGCGCTTGAGCGAGCCGATCCTGCCCTTCCAAACCTCCGCACCGTCACGCAGGACACGAACCTGGTTCTCACGCTTGATGAGCCCGTCCGTTACGCGGCAGCCGGCGATCTGACCGACCTTGGTGATCTTGAAGACCTGCAGAACCTCGGCGCGACCGGCGTAGTTCTCGCGATAGACGGGCTCGAGCAGGCCGAACATGGCCTTGGTCATCTCATCCTGCAGCTCATAGATGATCGAGTGCAGACGAATCTCGACGTTCTCGCGATCCGCCAGCTCCTGGGATTTGCGTTCTGGCCGAACATTGAAGCCGATGACGACCGCGTTCGAGGCGGAGGCCAGGAGG
>CAXTJC010000178.1:0-6493 GCA_964244225.1 uncultured Acidobacteriaceae bacterium | reverse complement strand
AGGTGTAGAGCGAGCCGGGACCGAGGGTGATGAGGTCGGCGTTGGCGATCGCGTCGAGGGTCTCGGGAAGGGGACCGGCGGTTGCGGGATCGAGCATGAGCTCGACGATGCTGCACTTGCTCGCGGTGATATTGGTCTCGCCGTGAACGATGGTGCCATCGTGCATCTTGGCCGAGAGCGTGACATTGGTGTTGGTGGCGGGGAAGATGCGGCCACGTGTGGCGAGGATCTGCGACGACATCTGCACGGCCTGGGCGAAGTCGCCGGTAATGTTGGAAAGGGCGGCTACAAAGAGATTGCCGAAGCTGTGGCCCTCAAGTTCGCCCTGTTCAAACCGGTAGCGGAAGAGTTTCGAGAGTAGATGCTCGTCCTCGCTGAGGGCAACGAGGCAGTTGCGGACGTCGCCCGGCGGCAGCATCTTGAAGTCTTCGCGCAGGCGGCCGGAGGAGCCTCCATCGTCTGTAACGGTGACGATGGCGACGAGGTCACGAATAAGGGTCGGACTGTCGTTATGCAGAGGATTATCGCTATCGTGCGAGACGGGCGCAGCGACGAAGCGCTTGAGACCGCGGAGCAGGGTGGACAGCCCGGTTCCGCCCCCGATGCAGACGACGCGTATCGTGCGGCCGCCGGCGGCGCTGTGACTTTGAATGTTCATCGGCCTCGCTTCATGCAAGATGCGGACCCAGTCTATCGCCTGGACCGGTGTCTGGCCGAAGAGCACGAGCCTGGCGCGATCGCGCTGCTTGCGGGCGCTTACGCCTCGGGATAAAGGAGCTCGGTGAAGCGGGGGTCGTCCGCCATGTCTTGAAAGTCGGAGTCGGCTCGGGCCTGGATCCGATTGTGCGGGTTCTGGCGGATGGCCTCGGTGAGATGCTCGAGACACTGATGCGAGTCTCCGGTGATGCTGGCCAGAACCGCGAGGCCGTAGAACGCGTAATCGGCCTTGGTGTTTTCGGTGAGGATCTCGCGAAAGTGTTCGCGCGCCTCGTCGTACTTTCCGGTGTTCAGAAGCGAGATGGCGTAGTCGTAGCGCTCCTCGTGGCTCAGAAAGGTGACCTTGCCCTTCTGGACCTTCAGCAGGCAGGCGTTGATGTACATGCGTATGCGATCGGCCAGATCGCCGGGGCTGGCGGCGAGCATCTTGTCAAAGGCGGCGTGTGCCTTGTCATATTTGCCATCCTGCATCAGGCGGACGGCAGACTCGTAGAGAGCGAGCGCCTTGGCGCGCGTCTCATCGACGGCCTGCGGTTTGGTTCCTTCGATAATTTTTGCCGTTCGCTTGCTGGTCGCTGTCACTGTCTTTGCCTGAGCCATAACGTTCTCACCGGAGTGCAGAGAAGCTTTCGGAGCCGCTCAGAGCACAGCGATCCGCACTTCACACTCGTCTCGGTTTTATACGCAGACCCCGCCTGCGGGTCAACCCCGTCGGCTGCCATACACCTGGGGATTCAGTTCAGGATCGTTGTACATCTTCATCTGACGATACAGCTTGAAGGATCGTTCGCCGGCGATGATGGCGCGCAGAAGGGCTTCGAGCGCATCAATGAGATCTGATCGTTGCTCGTCGAGGATGGCGAGGCGACTGGTGTTCCTTTCACGATGTTCCCGTGCAGCGTCAGGGCGTTCGGCTTCCTCGCGGGTATGGAACATCTTGAGTGCGAGGATGGAAAGCCGGTCGAGCATCATGCCAGGGGTCTCCGAATGAAGAGGCGTTGTCGCCGCGGGTTCCGGCAGACGATGCAGCAGCCACTCATCGATCTGCTCGACAAGATCGTTGCGCTGCTGGTTGAGAGAGTCGATGGCGCGCTTTACCGTGGCGATCTCATGATCGGTGGCGGCAGGGTCGCGAGCTTTGTCCTCTTCATGCCAAAGCGCACAGTTGGCGGTATGCTCCCTGCGGATGAGTTCTTCAAGCCCACCTGAGGGGGACGGGGCGCATGCGGTCTCCGGGGCATGCCACTCGGCCGTCCAGAGTGTCTGGGAGCGGGCGAGCTGTCGTACGTCGGGCTCTTGCCGGGAGATCATCACCTTCGACACTGTATCGCAGCCCGGCCCTGCTGTGGCCGTGGGTTGGTTTGGGTTGGTCTGGGTTGGTCTGCGAAGCGAAGTAAGGCATGCTTAGAGAGCCATGGTGCCGCTCACTTCCGCAAAGCCTCCGCGAACCAGCATTGAACCCGGCGTGCGGCGCGTTCTCATCTACCGGCTCGGATCTCTCGGCGATACGCTGATTGCCCTGCCGGCGCTGCACCTGGTTGCGCGAGCCTTTCCGAATGCCGAGCGGTGCATGCTGACGAATTACCCGGTCAGCGTGAAGGCGCCCCCAGCGGCGGCGATTCTGGAGAACAGCGGCCTGATTCATCGGTATCTACGGTACACGGTCGGCACACGATCGCCGCTGGAGCTGGCGCGGGTCTGGGCCGAGATCGTCCGCTTCCGGCCGCAGGTGCTGGTGTATATGGCCGCTGGGCGCGGTGTGGCGGCGGCACGACGCGATGCAGCGTTCTTCCGGATCTGCGGGGTTCGGCGGCAGATCGGGGTACCACTCACGGAGAGGATGGACCAGCCACAGCGGGAGAATGAGCCGGGGCTGACCCGGATCGGAGCGCCGGGCGTTGTCTTGTCAGAGATTCCGTTTCTGCTGGAGCCGGAGGCGGCTCGGCTCACGAGGAATCTTGCCGAGCTGGGCGACGCGGAGCTCGAGCAGCCGGCGGCATGGGATCTGCACCTGACCGAGGCGGAGCGGGCGGCAGCCAGGGCATTGCTGGCACCGGCGGGGTCGCGGCCCATCCTTGCGGTGTCCGTGGGAACCAAGGTACAGGCTAAGGACTGGGGCCGGGAGAACTGGCGGGCGCTGCTGACGCGCCTGGGTCAGGCGTTTCCGGAGCATGCGCTGGCGCTTGCGGGCGCGGAGTCAGAGAGTGAGGCGAGCGAGTTTGCCGCGGCGCTGTGGAGCACGGGATCGTCCGGGCCAGTGATCAATCTATGCGGAAAGCTGACGCCGCGAGAGAGTGCGGCGGCCTTTGCGCAGGCGCAGCTCTTTCTGGGGCACGATTCCGGTCCAATGCATCTTGCGGCAGCGGTGCAGACGCCGTGTGTCGCGATCTTCGCCGCGCGGAACATTCCGCGGGTGTGGTTTCCGTATGGCGGCCGCCATCGCGTGCTCTATCACCGGACGGAGTGCTGGGGGTGCGGGCTCGAGACCTGCCTGATCGAACAAAGACGATGTCTGACGGGCATCAGTGTGGACGATGTCTATCGCGCGGTAGAGGCTTCGATGGCGGAGAACCTGCTCCATCGATCCACATAAAACCGTTCGGAGCGGCGACAGCTTCCGTTTGCTTAGAAGCTTGTGTAGATTAAGCCCATCACAACAGGCAACACATGCGGGTCACGCAGAGCTCGTCGATGACTCCTTTTATAGCTTTATGCACAGGCAGAAGCGTCTGCCGCGTCACCGTACTTCTATCTCAAACTGGGCGGTAGCACCATGCGTCTTCGGATATGGAAATGGATTCTCGCCGTTGCGGTTCTGCTGGGATCGTTTGGGATGCTGCCGCAGGCGAGAGCGCAGACGGCGGCCACCGGTTCGACGGATCGCATCGCGGCCCTCGAAAAGCAGGGCGGCGACAACGCGACAGCGATCGCGGCAGCACAGACAGCCGGCGATAACGCCTGGATGCTGGTGAGCTCCGCGCTCGTGCTGATGATGAGTGTGCCGGGCCTGGCGTTGTTCTATGGCGGCCTGGTGCGCAAGAAAAATATCCTCGGCACGATGATGCAGACGTTCGCCATGGTGGCGGTAATCACAGTGCTGTGGGCGCTGCTGACATACTCGCTGGCGTTCGGCGACGGGAACGCGTTTCTTGGCGGCCTCCACAACGTGTTTCTGCATGGAGTTGGGCTCGCTCCGGACAAGGATTACGCAGCGACCATTCCGCTGCAGACCTTCATGGTCTACCAGCTGATGTTCGCGATTATCACGCCGGCACTCATAACGGGCGCGTTCGCGGAGCGGATGAAGTTTTCGGCGATGCTGGTGTTTCTCACCCTGTGGGCGATCTGTGTCTACAGCCCGATGGCGCACATGGTGTGGGGAAAGCATGGTCTGCTGAACGCGACTCTGGGCGGCAAATTTCCCACCCTGGACTTTGCCGGCGGCACGGTCGTGCATGTGACTTCTGGCGTTTCGGCGCTGATGACAGCGCTCTATCTGGGCAAACGGGTGGGATATCCCAAAGTTCCTATGCCGCCGCACTCGGTTGCCTTCAGCTTCATCGGTGCGGCTCTGCTGTGGGTGGGCTGGTTCGGCTTCAATGCAGGATCGGCGCTGGGCGCGGGATCGCTCGCCACATCCGCCTTTGTGGCGACGCACTTCGGCGCAGCAGCCGCGGCGATTGGCTGGAGCGCTGCCGAGTGGATGCGGCAGGGGAAGGTGTCGGCTCTGGGGGCGATCTCGGGGGCCGTTGCCGGGCTGGTGGGCATTACGCCCGCAGCAGGATTTGTGACGCCGATGAGCGCGCTTTGGATCGGCCTGATCACGGGCGCCTTCTGCTATTTCATGGTGGTCAAGGTCAAGGCGATCTTTGGCTATGACGATTCACTCGATGCGTTCGGGGTTCATGGCGCGGGAGGAACGATCGGGGCGCTGCTGACGGGAGTCTTCGCGAACAGCGCGATCAATCCCATCTTCGGCGCCGGCAAAGCTACGGGCGTTCTTGAAGGCAACGCGCACCAGCTGCTGAACCAGGTTGTAGGCATAGCCATCGCATGGGGGATTTCGAGTGTGGGCACAGTCTGTATTCTGTTCGTCGTAGATAAGGCGATCGGCCTGCGCGTGAGCGAGGATGACGAACGCGAGGGCCTGGACCTCTCGCAGCACGGCGAAGAAGGGTACGATTGGGCGCACTAGAGGCACTAGGTTGGCGGAGGAAGAGTGATGCACAAGATTGAAGCAGTGATTCAGCCCTCCAAGCTGGACGCCGTCAAGGATGCCTTGGTCGAGATCGGTGTCGCGGGGATGACGATTCTGGAGGCAAGGGGACACGGCCGGCAGAAGGGACATACGGAGTTCTATCGTGGCCGCGAGTACTCGGTCGATCTGCTGCCGAAGGTGAAGCTGGAGGCGGTGGTCTCGGATGATCTGCTGGAACGAGCCATCCAGGCCATCGCAACGGCAGCGCGCACCGGCAAGATCGGCGACGGCAAGATCTTTGTCTCGCGGATCGACGAGGTCATCCGCATCCGGAACGATGAGCGGGGCGAGACGGCGCTGTAGGTAAAGCCTTGATGGCGGTTCTTCCCATAGGGCTGGGCTTCGCCAGGAGAAGGCTACGGACGATGAGCAGCGCACTGAATACGCCAGAGCAGCCGACTCCAGAAGATCTTCGGGAGCGCTATCGATCGTCGATGGTAGCCCTCGAGAAATCGTTTCGGATCGGAACCGCCAAGGGATCAGAGACCGTCCGGATGCGATCGGCTGCTGTGGATACGCTCCTTCGACATCTATGGGTCAGGGCGATCGAGCGTCACCCTCAGCTGCAGCGCGGGGTAGCGCTGATGGCTACGGGAGGATATGGGCGCGAAGAGCTCTTTCCGTACTCTGATGTGGATCTCTTGTTCGTGCTGAGCGCGGAGGTGAGCGAGCGTGATGTGAAGGCCGCGATTCGGTCGGTGAGTGAGGCGATGTGGGACGCGGGAGCGCGGTTCGCGCCAGGCACACGCCGCCTGGCTGAGTGTGAGCACGCCGATCCGGATAACGTGGAGTTCGCCCTGGCGCTTCTGGATCAACGCTTCCTCTGCGGCGATTCTGACGTTTCGGAGAAGCTGGCCAAGAAGGTGCTACCAAAACTGCTGCGGAAAGACTTCAAAGCTCTCGTTACGGGTGTTGAGCAGTTGACGCGGGTGCGGCACGCCAGGTTTGGCGACACGATCTTTCATCTCGAGCCGAACATCAAGGAATGCCCGGGCGGTCTACGAGATGTGCACGTCACGCGATGGCTGACTGTCTTAAAGCGCCAAGCTCAGGGGAACGCCGAGGCTGCGCAGGTTGAGGATAGCGATTTTCAGGACGCCGTCGAGTTCCTGACTGGCCTGCGATGTTTTCTGCATCTTCGCCATGAGCGCGACGACAACACACTCGACTGGCGTGCGCAGGACGAGGCGGCGGAGCGAAGGATCGGAGTTGCTCCCGGGCAAGGCATCGAGCGCGACGGAGTTCCCGATGCGGCGTACTGGATGCGCGTGTACTTCCGGCATGCACGCAGTATCGAGCGATCGGTATCGCGCGCGATCTCCGCCGTTGCTATAGCAACCAGCACTACAGGTGTGCTGGCAAAGTTCGGCAGACGGGACGCCGCGTCTCGTTGGCCCGCGGGATACGAGACAGCAGGCGGCCGCGTCAGTTTTGTCGCAGGCGCAGCGGCGCGTGCGAAGGGCTCTGATCCGGAGACGGTGCTGGATCTTTTTGTGGAGGTGGCGCGGACGGGTGTCA
>CAXTJC010000177.1:0-6499 GCA_964244225.1 uncultured Acidobacteriaceae bacterium | reverse complement strand
GTCCTTCTCAACGCCGCCAGCGAAAACGGCGGCAAGCCGGATCAAATCGTCAGTATCACCATGCAGCTGGCGTCCCGCGCCACAGCGGCCCAGGCCGACACCCAGCAAGCCGCCCTCGGCCGCGCGCTCGCAAACGCCATCGGCGGCCGTGGCGGCTCGCTCCAGTCCCTCAGCGTGCTCGCCAGCGGCGGCGACGCCGGCAGCACTGACGCCAGCGCCGGTGGCGGCAACGCCGGGGCCCAGCTTCCCTCCATCGCCGGCCTCGGCGGCTCGGACTCCGCCACCGAGTCCGTCGCGGTCAATGGCGCGGTCGGCCAGACCAACGGCCTCGCCAACCTCACCGAAGACGAGGTCCGCAGCCGCGTCGAAGACGCTCTCACCCAAGCCCGCCGCAACGGCGGCAGCGGCGCGGACCTCGGCGGCGCCGTCATGGGCGTTCTTGGCGGTCTGATGGGCCCAGGCGGCGGCTTCGGCGGTCCAGGCGGCGGTCGCGGTGGCCGTGGCGGGGGTGGCGGCGGCGGCGGACGCGGCGGCTTCGGACGATTCGATCCCTCGAAGCCCCACGGGCAGATCTTCTATCAGGGCGGCAACGGCGCGCTCGACGCCACGCAATACTCGCTCACCGGCGCGCCCGTCCTCAAGCCCGCCTACAGCAATAACCGCTTCGGCGTCTCCTTCGCCGGCTCGCCCTTCATTCCTGGCCTGGTCAAAGCCAACACCAAGCAGTTCATCTTCTTCAACGTCGCCGGCCAGCGCAACATCACGCCGCAAAACCTCTACGCCACCGTCCCCTCACTTGCGGAACGCGGCGGCGACTTCTCCGACCTCATCCAGACCGTCAGCGGAACTCCCACTCTCACGCCCATTTATGACCCCGCTACCGGCGCGCCGTTCACCGGAAACGTGATCCCCGGCCTCCGCCTCTCGCCCCAGGCCACCGCCCTGCTCGCGCTCTATCCCGCGCCTAACCTCACCACCGGCACCCAGCGCTTCAACTACCAGACCGTCACCACCGCCGGCTCGAACAGCACGCAGGCCAACCTCCGCTACGTCCGCAACCTCGGCGCAAACAGCGGCGGAGGCCCGTTCGGCGCCTTCGGCGGCGGCGGGCGTGGCGGCGCCTCATCCGGCCTCCGGCAGAACATCAACGCCGGCGCCAACTACTCGCACTCCGCCTCCGATACCCGCAACGTCTTCCTTCCACTCGGCGGCTCGACACTCTCGGACGGCTACAACGTCTCCGCCGGCTACACCCTCGGCCGCGGCCGCATCACGAACAACGCCACCCTCACCTGGAATCGCTCGCGCTCCACCGTCAGCAACTACTTCACCAACACCCAGAACAATCCCGCCGGCAACGCCGGCATCAGCCTCCCCAGCCAGGGCGCGGTAGGCGCCTTCTATAACGGCCTGCCTACCATCGCCATCACCAACTTCACCGCCCTCAACCCCGTCATCCCGCGCGACACCGTCAACCAGACCATCTCCTTCACCGACTTCATCAGCTACAGCCATAAGAAACACAACATGCGCTTCGGCGTCGACATCCGCCGCATCCACGCCGACACCGTCGGCGGTAACAACCCGCTCGGCGCCTTCACCTTCTCCGACTTCGCCACGCTCTCGCCCACCGATCGCACCGGCGTCATCAAGGGTACCGTCGCGCAGCCCGCCAGCGGCTCCGGCTTCGCCGACTTCCTCCTCGGCCTGCCGCAGCAGACCAAGATCCAGGCAGGCCTAGCCAAAACCCACCTCCGCGCCAACGTCTACGATTGGTACGCCCAGGATGACTTCCGCCTCCGCTCCGACATCACCCTCAACTTCGGCCTCCGCTATGAGTACTTCTCCCCCTACGTGGAGAAGAACAACCGCCTCGTCAACCTCGACCACAACGCCGACTTCACCCAGGTCGCCCCCATCACCCCCGGCGGCGCCGGCCCCTTCACCGGCAACTTCCCCCGCTCGCTCGTCAACCCCGACCGCTCGCTGTACGCCCCACGCCTCGGCATCGCCTGGCGGCCCAAATTCCTCAAGAACACCGTCATCCGCTCCGGCTACGGCGTCAACTACAACACCGGCCAGTTCGCCACCTTCGCCCAGTCGCTCGCCTTCCAGCCCCCTTTCGCCCTCACCCAGACCAACGTCGTCGCCACCGGCAACAACGCCACCGGCTGCGTCACCCAGACCCCCAGCGTCGCCGCCAACCTCACCCTCGCCAACGGCTTCGGCTGCTCCACCACCCCCGTCCAGAACAACTACTCCGTCAACAAGGACTACCGGCTCGGCATTGTGCAGATCTACGACCTCGACATCCAGCGCACGCTTCCTCTCGGCGTCGTCCTCTCCGTCGGCTACAACGGCTCCTTCGGCGGCAACCTCGACGTCCTCCGCGCGCCCAACCACACGCCAAACGCCATCACCACGCCGAACGCCCAGGCCTTCACCTACGAGGACTCCGCCGCCAACTCACGCTTCAACGCCCTCACCGTCAACGCCCGCAAGCGCCTGCAAAAAGGTGTCTCGCTCCAGGCCACCTACCAGTACAGCCACTCCATCGACAACGCCTCATCGATCGGCGGCAGCACCGGCGGCACCACCGTCCAGGACGACGCCCGCCTCGACCTCGAAGAGAGCAACTCCGCCTTCGACCAGCGCCACCGCCTCACCGGCAACTACGTCCTCGAGCTTCCCTTCGGCCCCAACCGCCGCTTCTTCGCGAAAGGCAACCGCACCTCGAAGCTGCTCGACGGCTTCTCCCTCTCCGGCGACTTCACCTTCGCCACCGGCTCCTACTTCACGCCCAGCTACCAGTCCTCGGCCGCGGCCCTCGCCGGCGGCGGCCTCTTCACCCTTCGCCCCGATCGCAACTTCGCCCAGCCCATCGCCGGCTCCGGCAACCTGCTCAACTGGTTCAACGGAGCCGCCTTCACCAGGCCCGCGAACGGCTACGGCACCGCCTCCCGCAACTCCATCCGCGGCCCCGGCACCGTCGGCATCGACGCCTCGCTCTCCCGCACCGTCTCCCTCGGCGACACCCGCACCTTCGAGGCCCGCGTCACCGCCAACAACGTCTTCAACACCGTCCAATACAACGGCATCAATACCACCCTCGACTCCAACACCTTCGGCCAGGTCACCGGCACCGCCGCCCAGCGCGCCCTCCTCTTCATTGCCCGGTACAGGTTCTAACCCATGACCCTCACCCGCCAACGCATCCGCCCTTCTTGTTGTCATTCTGAGCGCGGCGTTCTTTTTGTTTGTCATTCTGAGCGCAGCGAAGAACCTGCTTCTCTACCGGGAACCCCGCGCTTGCCTCAGACCTGTCATCCCGACCGAAGCGAAGCGCAGTGGAGGGACCTGCATCTCCCAGCCACAACACCCCGGGTGCCCCATCCATCACAGCTCCATCGTGGTGGGTGGGATGTAAGACGTTCGTGCTACCTGGTTCTCGCTCTTCTCCTCCTCGCGCTACCAAGCTTCACCCAGGACACCCCCGACGCCTCCACCCTAACCCTCCGCGTCCAGACCGACATCGTCCTCACCAACGTCATCGCCCGCGACAAAAAGTCCGGCGCCGTCATCCGCAACCTCAAAGCCTCCGACTTCACCGTCCTCGAAAACAACAAGCCGCAAAAAATCTCTACCTTCGACTTCCAGAGCGTCGACGCCGCCGCACTCCTAGCCGAAAAGTCCACCGTCTCCGGCCGAGCCCTCACCACGAAATCCGTCGCCGACCTGCTCAACAACGCCGCCCTCGGCGCCGCGCCGTCCGCCCTCCGCGACCACCGCCTCATCATCCTCTTCTTCGACCTCTCCTCCATGCAGCCCGAAGACATCGACCGCTCGGTCGAGGCCGCGCAGAAGTACATCAACTCCCAGATGCAGCCGGCCGACCTCGTCGCCGTCGTTTCGCTCGCCACCAGCCTCTCCATGGACCAGGACTTCTCCGCCGACAAGTCCACCCTCCTCCGCGCCGTCGGCAAGTACAACGGCACCCAAGGCACCGGCTTCGCGAACGGCGGCCAGACCGGCGCCACAGACGGCACCGCCGATAACGCCAGCACCTTCGCCGCCGACGACACCGAGTACAACTCGCTCAACACCGATCGCGAGCTCTTCGCCATCGCAACGATCGCAAGATCGTTGGAAAAAATAGACCAGCGCAAAAGCCTGCTCTACTTCTCCGGCGGCCTCACCCGCAACGGCATCGAAAACCAGGCCAGCATGCGCGCGGCAACCAACGAAGCCGTTAAGGCCAACATGAGTATCTACTCCGTCGACTCGCGCGGTCTGCAGGCCCTGCCGCCCGTCGGCGACGCCTCCACCGGCTCCCTCCGCGGCGTCTCCGCCTACAACGGCGGCTCCATGCAGTCCCAGCTCGACGCCAACTTCGGCTCGCAGGAGACCCTCGGCACCCTCGCCTCCGACACCGGCGGCAAGTTCTTCTCCGACGCAAACGACTTCTCCGCCGCCTTCACCCAGGTCCAGCACGACACCGAGGCCTACTACATCCTCGGCTTCCGCTCCGCCAACACCGCCCGCGACGGCGCATTCCGCCATCTCACCATCCGCGTCAACCGCCCCGACATCAAGCTTGACTACCGCCCCGGCTACTACGCCGCGGCGGACTTCAAGCACCAGAAGACCGAAGACCGCGAGCAGGCCCTCGACGACCAGATGCGCTCCGACTCGCCCGCCACCGACGTCCCCCTCTACCTCCAGGCCCTCTTCTTCCGCGAGCCCGGCAACCGCGCCTTCGTTCCCGTCGCCCTCATCGTCCCCGGATCCGCCATTCCCTTCATCAAAAATGGTGACCGCGGCAAGGCCACCATCGACATCGTCGGCCAGGTCAAGAACGCCGCCGGCATTATCGTCGGTAGCGTCCGCGACAACGTGAAAATAGACCGTGACAACGTGAAGCTCGCTGTCGACGCCAACCAGCAGGTCGCCCACAAGAACATCCAGTACGCCACCGGCTTCACCCTCGCCCCCGGCCGCTACCGCCTCAAGTTCGTCGTGCGCGAAAACCAGACCGGCAATCTCGGCTCCTTTGAGACCGACATCCAGGTCCCCGACCTCGCCAAAGCCCCCCTCAAGCTCTCCTCCGTCGTCCTCTCGAACCAGCGCACACCCAGCCCGCAAAAGAACGCCGCCAAGCCGAACATCAATGACCCGCTCCTGCGCGACGGCCAGCAGTGGATCCCCAACGTTGCCCACGTCTTCCGCGCCGACCAGCACCTCTTCCTGCTCTACGAGGTCTACGACCCCGCCCGCATCAAACCGGCAAAAGACCCCGCCACAGCCAACACCGAACAGCCCGCACCCGGTCTCGCCCGCCGCGCCACCGGCGCCCTCCACGTCCTCACCAGCATCGAGTTCCTTCAGGGCAGCAACAAGGTCTTCGAGACCCCCGTCGTCGAAGCCACCACGGTCAACACCCCCGACCGCAACGCCGTCGCCTTCACCTTCGATGTCCCCCTCACCACCCTCAAACCCGGCATCTACATCGCCCAAATCAACGTCATCGACGACGCCGGCGGCACCTTCTCCTTCCCCCGCCTCGCCCTGCGAATCGTCGCCAGCCCCGCCGTACCCACCGCTGTTCCAGCGACTACAACACCCGCACCCGCCACACCCGCACCCGGCAACTAATCAGCCCTACTTGGTTGCCATTCTTGTCAGCCCTTCTTGGTTGCCATTCCTGTCAGCCCTCCTTGGTTGTCATCCTTATCAGCCCTTTTTTGGTTATCATTCTGAGCGCAGCGAAGAATCCCCGCATTGGCTCTTAACCACGGAGCGAAGCGACGTACCTCTTCCTCATCGCAAGGCCGATCCGCGCCTGCTATCGCCCTTCTTTTTTGTTGTCATCCCGCAGGGATCTACTTCTCTCCCGAAAGCGCCTCCACCGCCTCACATCACACCGCGCCTTTGATGCCAGGGTGCCCCATCCATCGCAGTTCCATCGCGATGGGTGGGACGTAAGACCCAAGCCAGCCACTCCCAAGTAACCACCACCGCTACAGCAGTCGCACCTGCTCCGCCACACTCTCCACCACTGGCAAGACTGTCTCTGTCTCGATCGCGACGCCAGAAGCCGCCCCCAACACCGCCCCATTCAAAAAGCACACACTCCGCCCCGGGCTCGCCGCCACCCGCTCCCCCGGCACCACAATCCCCACCAGATTCATAGGGTCCGCACCAGCCACGCTGACCGGCTCTTTCTGCTCTAAACGCCGAGCCGCTCGTAAAGAATCCACCGCCTCCGGCAACGCAAACTGCTCGCCCGACACCCCCGAAACAAACCGCCCTCCGCGCACCTCGCCGCGCCCTTCCAGCCGCCGCAGCATGTGCGCCAGATCGCGCCACTTCGGTGCATTCGACTCCCGCGTCAGCAGATCGCGAAACACCACCCCATACCGCAGCAGCATCTGCCGCGCACTCGACCCCAGCGCCGTCTCCCGCAGCCGCGCCTTCGCAATCGGGTCGTGCGGCGTCAGCT
>CAXTJC010000176.1:0-6512 GCA_964244225.1 uncultured Acidobacteriaceae bacterium | reverse complement strand
CTCCCTCCTGCCCACACCGTCACCGCCGCCGGCATCCTCTCGCCCGCACAAAAGCAACGCATGATCGCGGGTCTGCGCGCCGTTGCAGCACTCCATATGAACGACCGCGCCCTAATCGACCCCTCTGCCCCTTTCGCCGCCTCCGCCAAGCAGGCCGAAGATGTACACCACTTTGTCGAGCTCGAACTCACCCGCACGATCGGCGATCTGGCACTCAAATTGCACACCGGCCGCAGCCGCAACGAGCAGATCGCCACTGATATGCGACTCTTCGTGCGTGACGCCATAGACGAAACCCGGCACCATCTCATCAAGTGGATCGCTGCGCTAATCGGTCTAGCCGAGCAGGCTGGCGAAGCTGTGATGCCCTCGTACACGCACCTGCAGCGTGCCGAGCCGGTTCTGGTCGCTCACTGGCTGCTCGCCTATGTCAGCATGTTGGAACGTGATCTGGAGCGCCTATCCGACGCACGCAGGCGCATGAATCTCTGCCCGCTTGGCTCGGGCGCAATCGCCGGTGCAACCCTAGCGCTTGATCGCACAATCGCCGTCGCAGAGCTCGGCTTCGATGGACCCACGCTTAATTCCATGGACGCCACAAGCGACCGCGACTTCGCCCTCGAGTTCACTCAGGCCCTCTCCCTTCTGGGTATTCACATTTCCCGCTTCGCCGAAGAGCTCACCCTCTACTCCACGGCGGAGTTTGGCTTTCTCGATCTGCCCGAAGCCTTTTCCACCGGATCGAGTGCGATGCCGCAGAAGAAAAATCCGGATCTGACGGAGTTAGTCCGCGGAAAAGCCGCGCGTCTTATTGGCGCGGCCAATGCGCTCTCTGTGCTGCTCAAAGGTCTGGCGCTCGCCTACAACAAAGATCTGCAGGAAGGACAGGAGCAGGTTTTCGATGCGGCAGAGACCGCGCTTGGGATGCTTCGTGTTCTTCCCCCGTTCACGGCGGCCCTCGTCTTCCGTTTCGATCGAATGCGGCAGGCTGCCTCTACCGGCTATCTCAATGCCATGGCCGCCGCCACCTATCTTTCGCATAAAGGTGTTCCCTTTCGCAAAGCTCATGAGATTATCGGCAACGCCGTTCGGCTTGGTCTCGAGACTAGTCGGGAGCTCAACGCTCTTACCCTTTCAGAACTTCAGGCTCTGTCTCCCGCCTTCGCAGAGGACTTCTTCGCGGCAGTCACAATCGAAGCAACGCTGGACTGCCACGATGTCATCGGCGGGACGGCGCGGCATAAGGTGGCGGCTGCTCTCGTTGCCGCTAAGGAACGACTTGCGACGATGCCGCTTGTTGGTGGGAAGGAAGGTTAATCTTGGCTGCTAGTCACCTCTCCGCAAATACGCTGACGCCTGCGGCACGTCAGGATGGCGTGTTTATTCGCGCGGCGAAGCTGCCGGATGCGGCGAACATCTTTCAGCTGGTGAGTTCGCTTTCCCATGATGGAACGCTGCTGCCGCGCAGCTATGCCGAGATCTGTGAGAACGTGCGCGACTTTGCCGTTGCCGAGACTGTGGATCGGGAGCTTTTAGGGTGTGGTGCGCTTCATCTGTATGGCCCTCATTTGGCTGAGGTTAGGTCAATTATGGTGCGACCGGAGGCAAAGGGGCGAGGAGCGGGTGCGGCGCTTTTGCGATCCTTGCTGGAGGACGCCGAAAGCCAGAAAGTCAGTTGCGTCAGTCTGTTCACGCGCATTCCGCAGTTCTTCATGCACTATGACTTCCGAGTCGTTGACAGGACGCAGCTTCCAGACAAGATCTACAAAGACTGCCAGACCTGTCCACGGCTGTATGCGTGCGACGAGGTGGCGATGGTGCGGGGAGATTTGCCGCGCATCTCGGTGTTAGGGCCGACGACGTTCCCTCGCCCGGTCCTAGTCAAGCTGCAGGAGGGTGTGGTTAAAGGGCCCATATCGGGCTAAAAACGAGCTGTTTTCGTCGAGGTTAGACGTGTTTTCGCGGAGGCTGTGGGGTGTTTTGCTGCATTCGAGCGGAGGTGCGCAACCGCGGAGGCTGCGGCGAGCAACTTTCCACCTACCAAGTGTGCGTGTAGCCGTCGCGCTCGGTCAGTTGAAGCGGTACTGCGAAGAGGGTGGAAAGGCGCGCGGCGGTCAGAAGATCGGCCCTTGGTCCATCCTCTATGACGCGCCCGTTCTGCATCAGGAGGACGCGTTTGATCTCGGGGACGATGTCGGCGGTGTGGTGGGTGATGAGGAGTATAGCCACGCCTGACTGCGCCAGCCTCCGAAGTAAGGCTCGCAGATCCTGCTGGGCGGCGAGGTCGAGGGCGGTTGATGGCTCATCGAGGAGCAGCATCTCGGTCCGATCCGCGATGTTGGCAGCGGAGTGACTTCCCTGCTGCGCGGCGGCGCGCGAGCCGGCGAGGGCGCGAGCGATCATGATTCGGCGTTGCTGGCCGGCAGACATCTGGCCGACGAGTTGATGGCGCAGAGCGACGGCGCCGACCTGGATTAGGAGCTCATCGGCGCGCCGGCGCATCGCCGGTGTGACTATGAGATTGGGCCAAAGGGTCGAGCTGGCGAAGAAGCCGGTGAGGATAGCATCGAGGCCAGTCGTAGCAAGAGCGGCTTTGCCGGGAAGTTCGGCCGAGACCACGCCAAGCCATTGGCGAAGCTGCGTAAGATCCCAGCGCTCGCGGCCGAAGATGCGAACGCTGGGCCGGCTGCCGTCAGGGTTGACGGCGAGCGGATACAGCTCGCAGGTAAGGGTCTTGAGCAGGGTCGATTTCCCGCAGCCATTGGGGCCAAGGATGGCGAGGTGTTCGCCGAGTGCGACTTCGAGGTTGATGTCTGTGAGAACGGTTCGGCCGCCGCGGATGACGTGGACGTTCTTGAGGCTGAGGATCGGGTCGGGCATGGGTGCGTTCAGGATAGTGGTTCGTATGCGGTGTTGCTGAGTATCCTGGGCGAGCAGGGATTCCATGGCTTGTGCGGACGATAGCCGCGGTACAGGTGACTTGTACGTCGCTTCGCTCCGTCGTAGGTGCAAATACGGGGTTCTTCTCCTTCGGCAAGCTTAGGGTCAGAATGATAAGCATGGGTGTAGGTGATTGGACGATTGCTTAGGGTAGTACTGACGTTCCCGGTAGAGAAGCAGGTTCCTCGGCTTCGCTCGGAATGACAATTTAAGGGTAGTCGGAAGTACAACGAAGGCGCTCGGAAGGACACCTTAAGTGTGGTTCGGAAGGACAACGAAGTCGCTCGGAAGAACAACTGAGGGCCAGGCGAGGATGAATGGTTATTTCTGGGTTGGAGTGCGGCGGAGGCCTACGCGGAAGAGGACTTCGAGGATGCGGAAGGCGGCTTTGACGGAGGCTTGGAGGTTGCCGGCGACCTTGGACTCACCACCGATGCGGCAGCGGTAGTCGACGGGTAGCTCAAGGATGCGAAGGCGGTGCTGCGCGGCCTTGATCTGCATCTCGAGGTTCCAGCCGTAGGTGAGCTCGGACATGCGCAGCTGGGTGAAAGACGAGCGGCGGATGGCGCGGAAGGCGCCCATATCCGTGTAGCGGACGCCCTGGAAGAGGCGGAGAAGCAGGCTGACAAAGTGGGCGGCGAAGATCTGACTGGCAAGCATGGAGCCGGGCTCACGGTGGCCTCGGATGCGCGAGCCGATGGTGAAGTCGGCCTGGTTGGCGAAGATCGGATCGACTAGGCGGGGAAGGTCATCGAGGATGTCGGCCCCGTCTCCATCCATGTAGACGAGGATGTCGGAGGTGGGGAGGGCGGCGAGCGAGCCTGCGAAGCAGGCGTTGCCGTACCCGCGAGGGCTGGTGATGACGCGGGCTCCGGCGGCTGCGGCGACCTGCGAGGTGGCGTCGGTTGAGCCGTTGTCGACGACGATACACTCGGCGATGGTCGTCCAGGGCATGGAGCGGACGACGTGGCCTATGGACTCAGCTTCATTGAGGGCTGGGATGATGATGGAGATGGGCATGGGCCGGATTGCAGGATACATGCGGGATGGAATGGCAGTGAGGCTGGAGGCTGCGACCGGACGATTGGGTCAGGGCGAATCATTGCCGGTATAGAAGCAGATCCTCCGCTGCGCGAAGGATGACAACAGAGAAAGGTTAGGCGCGTTTGCAACTTTTCTGGTGATGGTGCGTCTCTATGAATAGTGGAATTGCTGAAACGACTTGCTACCAAGTTTGGAAGATGGTAAGGTAGTCAACAGTGGAAGCAAATTTAGTCCACGACAGATTACGGTCAGAGCCTGTGGGTGTTCTGATCAGGGTTGCGTCACTGGCCTCCCGGCACGGATTCGGATTCTCGGAACGTGCCGTCCTTTTTTTAAATTGGCCGGGATCGCGTTAGAATTCCTTATCATGAAGCGACTTCTTGGATGTATGGCTTTGGGTCTGGCGACGCTGGCGGCATCGGCGCAGTGGTCGAATCCGGCGGATGATATTCCTGCTTACAACCATGGAGCCCTGCTGAAGACAGCTCCTGCGCTGATGACCGGCGACCAGTTGACTGGACCCTACTTTTCGCACTCGTACCAGACGACGGCCTATGTAATGGCCTCAAAGATTGCCGGCGTCATCAATCAGGAGCCCTGCTACTGCCGATGCGACCGGGCACTGGGGCATAAGAGCCTGCACAGCTGCTTTGAGGGAACGCACGGAGCAGCGTGCTCCACGTGCATGAAGGAAGCGGTGTTTGCGTATCAGCAGACCAAGGCGGGAAAGACGCCGGCGCAGATTCGGACGGCGATTGAGCATGGCGAGTGGGAGAGCGTGGACCTGCTGAATGCCACGCTATAGGGTATGAAGCGGCGTTCAGAAGACTGGCTGCAGGGACGGCGCAGGTTGGCTGGACGGCATGGGCGGCGGTGGCGCGATTGCGGGAATGGCCGTGGCTTTCTCAGCGAAGTAGCCGCGCAGCGGATCGGGATTTAGCCCTTTCAATGCACCGATCAGGAGACGGGCGTTCTGCTCGGCTCCGGCGGCGTTAGTGTTGTCGCCTGGACTGGTAAAGAGAAGGGCGGCGGCAGTTTCGCCGAGGCCGTCGTAGCTGGCGGCGAGAATGGCGTTGAGGTCAAGAAACTGAATGCGCTGCTGGATGGCTATGGCTTTTGCCCAGCCGGCGTAGGACTCAGGGCTTTGGCGAATGTGACCAGCCTGCCAGTCGCGATGAGGAATTGGCGAGCAGAGTACAGGTGTAGCACCATGAGCGATGGTGTCGACGACCAGCTGGCGAAGATACCAGCCGTAGCTGTGGACAAGCTCGTGCTGACGGCTGCTGGGATTGGTGATCTCGCGGAAGTCGTCCGCGATACCGGGAAGTGTGGATTCTACTGGCAGCAACTTCTCAGGCACTGACGCAGCAGGTGAGCCGCCTTCATGCTGGCCGAACTGGATGAGAACTACATCGCCTGGTTTAAGGAGCATGAGGGTGTCTGCCCAGTAGCCCTCAACGACATAGGCGCGGCTGGAGCTGCTGGTGACGGCACGATTGACGACGTTGAGCTTACCGGGATCAAAGAAGCTGGCGAGTGGCTCGCCCCACCCTTGGCTAGCGGCCGAGGTGCCACCGGGGCCGGAGCTGACCTCAGAGTCGCCGACCAGGAAGAGAGAGCGCAGGGATTGGTTTGCGGGTATCGGCAAATGAGTGTTTGCCGGACGCGACGGAGGGATATCTCTCAAATCCTGTGCCGAAAGCTTTTTGGGGAGAATAACTAGAAAGAGGATGCAGAGTAGTACGGGCAAAAAACAGAACGGCCGGCAGCGGAGACGCATGTATTGACGATGACTGTGACTGCCCATGACGTCAAGCAGGGTGAATTGTGTAAGCGGGTACCATGGCAGCATGGGATGGCTTGGATGGGCGATGCTCTCGGCGGTGTTTGCGGCGGCGACGGCGATATTGGCGAAGGTGGGTGTGTCGGGAATCGACAGCAATCTGGCGACGGCGATCCGGACGACGGTGATCCTGGTGTTTACATGGGGGATTGCGATTGCGCTCGAGAAGCATGGCGGGATGGCGGAGATCTCGCGGCGGAGCTGGGTGTTCCTGGTGCTGTCGGGGCTATGTACGGGGATGTCGTGGATCTGCTATTTCCGCGCGCTGCAGATGGGGCCGGCGTCCAGCGTGGCGCCGATCGATAAGCTGAGCGTAGTGCTGGTGATGGTGCTGGCGTGGGCGTTTCTGGGGGAGAGGGTGGGGACGATGAAGCTGGTGGGGGGCGGGCTGATTGCTGCGGGTGCGGTGCTGATTGCGTTGGCGAAGTAGAGGGGCCACGCGCTATACTTTGGTTAGTTCTTTGCAGTGCTCCAATGCAATGTTGGTGCCAGCTCCACCAGATGGGGGCGTCACGGCTTCGACGGGATTGCTTGTGGCAGAGAGGCATGCCGGGGTGGGTACACCCGTAATCGCGCCCAAAATCATAAGTGCCGAACCTCAGTTCGCTCTTGCTGCCTAATTAGTTAGACAGCCGATCGCTCAAGCTTCGCCTACGGGCCTGTACCGATCGTCGCACAGTAGGCT
>CAXTJC010000175.1:0-6520 GCA_964244225.1 uncultured Acidobacteriaceae bacterium | reverse complement strand
AGCCTTGCCTCAAACACCGTCACTGGAACCTTTGGCATCTCCGACGGCTATCACAGCAAGCTGCTCTTCGCCGACGACAACACCCTCTGGATCGGCTCGCAGTCCTGTGCCGGTGGTGAGCGGGCAAAGCAGAACGGGAACTACAACTGCCTGACCCGCTTCGATCTTGGTGCGAAAACCGCGCAGATCGTACCCGTCGCCACCCCCGGCGGAGCAATCACTGTTCCCTACCCGAACGACAATCTTGACCAATACTATTACGGCAGCCTTACTGGCCTCTGCTGGGTGCAGAACTTCCACAAGGTCTACACCGCATATGGCGGACAGGTCCACGCCTTCAACACCGCCGATGGATCGGAGATCAACAACACTCTGATCACGGTACAGGGCACAGCTCTCGACGTCACCTACATGGACGCCGTTACCAACGCCGCCAACTAACGCGCAAGCCAAAGTTGTCATCCGCAGGGATCTGCTTTATTTTCACTGTCATCACGAAGCGATCTCCTGTTTTCTCTTCTTCGTTCGCACGCTTGAGGAAGTCTGCCCTGATGAGCAGCACGACAGCCCAGGTAAACACCATCGACATTCTCGCAATCGCAGCGCACCGCGATGACGTCGAGCAGACCTGCGGCGGAACTCTGCTGGCCATGCACGCGCGCGGCTGGCGCACCGGCATCCTCGATCTCACACGAGGAGAGTCCGGCACTCGCGGATCTGCTGCGGAGCGGGAGTCCGAAGCCATTGCTGCCGGCGCAATCCTCCACGTCGCCCATCGCGAAGCTCTCGACCTCCCCGACGGCAACGTGCAGAATACCTACGAGAACCGCCTGAAGATCGCCATCGTCCTTCGCCGCCTGCGCCCCCGCGTCGTCATCCTTCCCTACTGGCAGGGCCGCCACCCGGATCACTACACCTCAGCCACCCTCGGCTATGAGTCCTGCTTTCTCAGCGGCCTCTTCCGCCTGGATCTTCCCGGCGGCCACGCCCCACACCGGCCTTACAAAATCCTCTACGCCTCGCTCTACGCGGACGTTCGACCCACCTTCACCGTCGACATCAGCCCGTTTATCGAAGATCGGCTTCAGGCTCTGCTTGCCTACCGTTCGCAATACGCCAATCAGGATCAGGGCAGTGCACTCTTCGTGCCCGAGGAAGAGATCCGCGAGCGAACCTTCGCAACCGCGCGACACTATGGCCTGCTCAGCGGCGTTCGCTATGCCGAGCCCTTCGTGCAAAAGGAGGTCGCCCTCGTCGACGACCTCATGACCCTTCCCGTCGCCTCCTTATAAACGTGCTCTGAATATTTCTCAGGCTGTCATCTCGACCGAAGCGGATAGTTCTATTGTCCGCGCAGTGGAGAGACCCGCAGCTTTACAAAGAGCGACACCCCCCACCACAAACTTTGCTGAAATATGCAATCGGCTACCGCCGCCGTCGTTCGTTCACCTGCGCCGGCGACAGCGCAGCTCCGGTCTCCATCACGGACTCAATGACCTTGGTCGCCGCCACCACGCGTTCATTCCCGCTTCGCTTCGCCTCATAAAGGGCGGCATCGCTCTCGTCCACCATGACCTGCCAGTTCCATCCGCAATGATCGCTGCAGCTTGCACCAAAGCTCGCCATTACCTTGACCGTCTCGCTGCGATAGCGCACCTCGAGCCGAGCGATCTGGTCCCGCAGCCGCTCCGCAACAATCACTGCCTCGGCCAGCTCCGTATCCGGCAGCAAAATGCAGAACTCATCGCCGCCCATTCTCGCAACTGAGTCGCGATCGCGCAACGCCTCCTGCAGGCTCGCGGCGACAGCCTGCAGAACCGCGTCACCCCCGCTGTGACCAAGCCTGTCGTTCACCCGCTTCATTCCGTCCAGGTCCATCATCAGCACCGAAAGGCGGCCCTGCCTCCGCATGGATCGGCCCGTCTCCCGGACGGCAATTCGTTTGAACGCCCAGCGATTCAGCAGACCTGTCAGCTCATCGATCTGTGCCCGCCAGAGCAGCTCGATCCGCTGTTTGCCCGCCGCGATAAATGTAAACCCAAACGTCGTCGCGCCGCCCGAGACCAGTGCGCCCGCGATGCACACCGTGGTGGTCTGCTCAATGGCGCGGGCATAGTTCGGCGAGCCAAAGTGGAGAACCACCACCGCCCGCAGCAGATACGACAGCGCATACACTAGCATGGAGACGCCAGCGAAGCGTCCCGCCAGCTCGACGCCCTCTCCTGAAAAGCTGAATAGGGCCGATGCCGTCAGCGCCGCCTGAATGCCCACCACTGTGCTGACCAGCAGCATCAGGGCCGGATACGTCGTTCGCAGAGTCGACAAAATCGTCGCTCCCGCTACGGTCAGAATCACCAACGCAAGCTGCAGCCGCCACAGCAGCTTCGGCCGGTCAAGCTGCTCGGCAAAGCTTCGATGCAGCATCGCGAGCGCCGCAACCGTCAGCACCGACGCGCCCGCACTCGTTCGGATATCAGAAGAAGGACCAAAAAGCGCCAGAGCCAGCGCCAACGCACGCAGAGCGCTTGACCCCGCAAACCAGACCGCGGGCTGCACACCGCCAAACAGGCGCATGCCGACCATCGCCGTGATGAAGTACAGGGCAAACATGATCAGCGTTGCCAGCTGTAGCGCCTCGACGGAGCTCATGGCATCACTCCGCGATAGGCCAGCGCGTCCATCCGGCTTTCACCGGAGGCGCTGTTCCGCCTGCTCGATCTAGTCGCTGCCCCTGCTCGCAAATGGTCCTCTACGCTCCATGACAACACGGTCGCGATCATCTTGTTGCAGTGGCAGCCGGAGCTCTCCTCCGCATGCCGGCCGCTTTCGACGGCCGTGCGTGCCTACGCACTTCGCCCTGCAGCCATCTTATCTTCGACAAAGCGCACCAGCTCTTCACTTACAAAGCTTTCCGGCTCAAAGTACATTACCTTTGATCGCCGCAGAACCACTTCTAACGATCGCTGCCATGCCGCCCCCACGTCCTGTCTGCGCGTCATGAGAATTAGATCCGCACGGTCCAGATAGCGCCGGGCCGATCCCTTGAAGTCCTCGACGGCAGGATCCAGCACGGAAAGAAACAGATCCGGCCGCACAAACTGCAGAAGGCTATTCGACTCCACAATCACGTTGCCCGCCTCCGCAATCTCGCGGCGCAGCCTTGGCATGGCCTCAAAGAGCTCACCCTGCTGCGTTCGAACCCATAGTGATCGCTTCGCGCCGGCCACCAGGTACCGTGAGGAGTCCGACCGTCCGGATCGATCGCGCTCCTCCATGAACGCAACCGTGTGATCGGCCGTCGCGCAGTCGCACTCCTTTCCATCCGCGGAGCAGATTCCGTGCCCATACTGCGTAATCTTGATCGCGGTCCACTCCCACTCTTTGAGCGATGCAATCAGCCCGGCAACCACACTCGTCTTTCCGATGTTGCGCGTGCTCCCGCCCACGATAACCAATGCCATAGTCCCTGCTTCTCTCAGTCATTGCTTTTCTAGCGACCGCTTCAACTGTGCAAGCTCGCGCAGATATTGCTGAATTGGACGCGCCGGTATGCCCCAGAACAGCTGCCCCGCACCCTGAAGGTTCTTGTTCGAGGGCACACCCGCCTTTGCCCCTAAAATGACGCCTTTACCGATCGTTACATGATCCGCAATGCCGACCTGCCCGGCGATGACAGCGCCGTCCCCGACCGTGCTTGAGCCGGCGATGCCAGTCTGTGCCGCAATCACTACATTGCGGCCAATCGTGCAGTTATGCGCGATATGAACCAGATTATCGATCTTCGTGCCCTGCCCAATTCGCGTCTCGCCCAACGCGCCACGATCGATCGTTGTATTCGCTCCGATAGACACGTCGTCCTCAATCACCAGCCGTCCCCGCTGCGGAAAGCCGACGTACTCGCCCGTTGTCGCGTCTCGAACGAACCCGAAGCCGGCAGAGCCTAAAACCGCTCCGGCCTTCACCGAAACATTTCGTCCGAGAGACGTCCCCGCATAGATCACGACGCGAGCCCCAAGCTGGCACCCGTCGCCAAGCGCCACGTCCTCCTCGATCACAGCTCCCGGCCCGACTCGCACCCTTTCCCCCATCCGGCAATCGTCTGCGATCAAGGCTGACGGATCGATCGCCCGGCCCTCAAACGGCGGGAGCAATCGTTCGCCCACCCGCGCGAACGCCAGACGCGCATCCTTCACCCACAAAATGCGCTCCGTACCGGAACACTGCCGAAGCCGCTCAGCCTCCTGCAACCGCAGCCGCTCCTCTGCCAGAATCGCGCCCGCCCGCGACTCGAGCGCCATCGCCAGCGCCTCCGCGTCCTGCGCGAATACGATATGCTCGCGTTCCGCTCTTTGTGGAGATGCAACCTCCAGGATGACCGCCGTGTTCACCCCTGCCCCTGGCTCCAGCGTGGCAGAGAGAAACGCGGCTATCTCCTCGAAGCTCATCATGGATACAGCCTGGGCTCGCCCGGCGGCCGTGTCTTCCATCGCCGGTGCATCCAGAGCCACTGCTCCGGAAAGCGGCGGATATACCCCTCGAGCACCGCTGTAAATCGCGCCGTGTTGCGGGTCGCATCGAGCTCCCCATCCTCCGTCCTGTCGATCGCCAGCTCCTCGCCGAAGTGCAGGCGATAGCGGCCGCCCGGCTCCTCCAGCAGAAATCCCGGCAGCACCGCAGCGCCGGTCTTCCGCGCGATACGCGCCAGACCGGATCCCGTACACGCGGCCACACCGAAGAAAGGGACGAACGTGCCCTGTGGCGGCGTCATATTCGTGTCCATCAGGATGCCCACCGTACGGCCGGCCCTCATCTCGGAGATGAGTCCGCGAGCAAAGTCATCCTTGTGCAGCACCCGGTTGCCATGCATGCACCGGATCGAGTTCACATACCGGTCCACCAAGGGATTGTCCAGCCGCCGGATGACCATGCCCATCGGAAATCCCATCATCGCGTGAAAGAAGCTCGACAGCTCCCACGCTCCAAGGTGGCCCGTTAGCACTAGCACGCCCTTGCCTTTGCTGCTGGCCTGCTCAAAATGCTCCAGCCCCTGATACGCAATAATACTGTTGATCGCGGGCCGGTCATATCGCGACATCAGTGCGAACTCCGCAAGATGATGCCCCAGCTGCCTGTACTCCGCTCTCAGAATCCGTTCCCTCTCGGCCACAGCCATCGCAGGAAAAGCCAGCTCCAGATTGCGCCGTCCGACGGCACGTAATCTGCCGGCTAGGTAAAAAGCAGCTACACCGCAGAGTGCGCCCACACGCCGTGCCAGATCGCGCGGGAGGCTTCCCAGCAGCCCTAGCACAAGCCGTACGGCCGCATACTCCATTCGCTGCGGAATCGTTGCACTCCCTATCCGCATACTGCCGTTCGCAATCCGCGTCTGTGGTGTGCTGTGTGCGATCAAGATTGAATCTAGTCTAAGCGTTTGGCCGCGAGAACAAAAGAAACAGGCGGCCGAATAAGGCCGCCTGTCCATGAAATCAGCATTAGATAGCTACTGATTCTTCGCATCCTTCGAGACGACGAAGTACTTGGCTACCGTGCGGACAAAACCCATCGCATCCGCCGGCGTCTTCTGGTTACCCTTCAGAATGGTATCGAACGGCAGATCAGTCCCGTAGAAGGTACGGGTATCATCCTGATTTTGCGCCAGCACCGTTCCATCCAGGTCGATGCCCGCGAATAGTCCCTTTGACCGGGAGTAGCTCAGGAACTCGGCATTGAGCTTCCAGTCCGTACCCGCCTGCGCATTGCGTCCCACAGGCCCAGCCGATGCCGCCGCATCGCCGCCAAGCTTAAACTTGTTCTTCAGCATGTCCTGCAAACCATTCTGATTCATCGCAACCAGGATCAGATCCGTTGCCTGGCCGCCGATCTGGAAGCCGAAGCTGCCGCCGGTCAACTGAATGAACACAGGTGCGCTCCATCCCCGCGGCGTTCTGCAGGTTGCGGCACCCTGACCATATTGAGCGCCCACCAGAAAAGCACCCTTCTTGTAGCTGGGAATTACAACCACGCACGAGGCTCCTGCGAGAATATTGGATGGAATACCCTTATCCGGAGTCGCCATAATCTCGCGGATGACAGCACTCGCGTCCGTCAACCTGCCGTCAAGCTTCGCTTTATCCGTTGCACCAAACGCAGACAATGATGTCGCCGTAACTACCAGCCCACTAAGAGCAGCCGCAAATTTCCTCATAACCGTAGTACCTCTTTCCTCGATATCGCAGCACGTATATCTAATCACATTGAGTAGCGCGACAACAGTTATGATGTCATGAAGTTTGCGTGAGTTGCTTTTACAGCAACCGGCCCAACACCAAACCAGCGCAAAAAATAGGGGCCGCTCGTAGCCTATTCGGCTGTGAACGACCCCTCTCCCAGGTCTGTGTTGCTTGAAGCGATCATCGCCTCCGTGCTCCGTTCCCGCAACGGTACGGAGGTCTATAGACCTTGCCCGCATGGGCTTAAGCTGAATCACTCCAGCAGCTTAAGCCGCGTCGCCTCCACACTC
>CAXTJC010000174.1:0-6533 GCA_964244225.1 uncultured Acidobacteriaceae bacterium | reverse complement strand
TGAGGCTTGCCAGTAGCGATCGCGGAGCGTCGAGAGAATCGGCGCTCCGAGCAAAATGCGGGGATTCTTCGCTCCGCTCAGAATGACAACCAAGGGGTTTTGTGACAGTTCGGGATTTGTAACTGATTTAGCTTTTAGGAGTGTGAGAGATGGCGACAGCACCAGTAATTGAGCAGCACACAGCGGCGACGGCACATACACCGGCGTCTTCGGTTTCGGTTCCGCAGCAGATCCTGGATCCGGGTCTTTGTCTGACGCTGCGGCCGATGGCGTACCCGGTTTTCTATGACATGTTCCGGGATGGGATTAAGAATACGTGGACGGTGGAGGAGGTTGATTTTGCGACCGATCTCGTTGACCTGAAGCAGCGGCTGACGCCGGCGGAGGTTCACCTGATTCAGCGGCTGGTGGCGTTTTTTGCGACCGGCGACTCGATCGTTTCGAACAACCTGGTGCTGAACCTGTACAAGCACATCAACTCGCCGGAGGCGCGGCTCTACCTGTCGCGGCAGCTGTATGAGGAGGCGGTGCATGTGCAGTTCTACCTGACGCTGCTGGACAACTATGTGCCTGATCCGGATGAGCGCGCGGCGGCGTTCGCGGCGGTCGAGAATATTCCTTCGATCTCGAAGAAGGCCGACTTCTGCATGAAGTACATGGACTCGATCCAAGAGCTGGACACGCTCGAGACCAAGGATCACCGGCGGCAGTTTCTGCTGAACCTGATCTGCTTTGCGGCTTCAATTGAGGGTATGTTCTTCTTTGCGGCGTTTGCGTATGTGTATTTCCTGCGGTCGAAGGGTCTGCTGCACGGGCTGGCGAGCGGAACGAACTGGGTGTTCCGCGACGAGAGCTGCCATCTGGAGTTTGCGTTCGAGGTCGTCAACGTGGTGCGGCGGCAGGAGCCGGATCTGTGGGACGCACAGCTGGAGAAGCAGATCGTCGAGATGCTGGAAGAGGCGATTGACGCTGAGGCGCAGTTTGCCGAGGATCTGCTGAGCGGCGGCGTGGCCGGGCTGAGTGTTCGCGATATGCGGGCGTATCTGGGGTATGTGGCGGACTCGCGTCTGGCTCGGTTGGGCATGGAGCCGCACTTCAAGACGAAGAACCCGTTCAGCTTTATGGAGCTGCAGGATGTGCAGGAGCTGACGAACTTCTTTGAACGGCGCGTGTCTGCGTACCAGACCGCGGTTGCGGGCGAGGTTGGGTTTGGGGAGGACTTCTAAACGGCTTGTTGTTCGTTTTTAGTTGTTCGTTCGTTCAGGAGGGCGGAGGCTTGGGTCTCCGCCCATTTCTGTTGATGTCGATCTGGATCCTTGTGGTTTCTTGAAGAAGGGATCGTCGCGCTTCGGTAATTCACATCTGCTTAGGCGGTGCGAGACGACTTTGCAGGAAGGCTTACGGCGGCTTTCCTGAAGTTTGTTGCAGGTTCGGGGCAAATACGGGGATCTCTCCACTTCGTCTGCGCTGCGCTCCGCCTTCGGTCGAGATGACGGCTTTTTAGGTTGGCGGCAAGTAGACGCGGTGAATAAGAGATCTAGGCTTTCGCTTGCTTCATGGCGGCATAGTTGCCGGAGATGCGGTCCCAGTTGAGGACTTTCATGAAGGCGGCGATGTATTCGGGGCGGCGGTTCTGGTATTTGAGGTAGTAGGCGTGCTCCCAGACGTCAATGCCGAGGATGGGTGCATGGCCTGAGGTGAGGGGGCTGTCCTGGTTGGGGGTGGTTTCTATGGCGAGGGCGCCGGAGGCGTCACGGGTGAGCCAGGCCCAGCCGCTGCCGAAGATGCCGGCACCGGCCTTGGCGAACTGGGTCTCGAAGGCGGAGAGCGAGCCGAACTTGGCGTCGATGTCTTTGGCGAGCTCGGCTTTGGGGGCGTTGCCGCCGGACTTCGAGAGGATGGGCCACCAGAAGGAATGGTTGGCGTCGCCGCCGCCCTGGTTGCGGACCGCGGTGCGGATGGACTCGGAGACGGAGCTTAGGTTGTGCATGAGCTGTTCGGGGGTCTGGGTGGCGAGATCGGGGTGACCGGCGACGGCAAGGTTGAGGTTATTGACGTAGGCGGCGTGGTGCTTGTCGTGGTGAAGGTGCATGGTTTCGGCGTCGATGTAGGGCTCGAGGGCGTCGTAGGCGTAGGGGAGCGGCGGCAGGGTGAAGGGGCCGGTGGGGGCGGGCGGGGTGGCGGCTGGAGTTTGAGCGGCAAGGTCGGCGAGGCTGGAGGAGGCGAGGACGCAGCTGAGGGCTCCGGCGGATTTGAGCAGGGAACGACGGTTCATAAGGGGACGAGCTCCTGGATGAGGTTCTGGGTGGATGGTACGCCAGCGAGGGGGCGGAAGAGTTATTTCCTGTCGAGGCTAAGCGTATAGAGGTTGCCGGTTTCAGAGCGTACGCGGATGAGCGGAAGATCGTCCGGCGTGATGCCGATGAAGACGAAGTCGGCTTCTTCGGTGGTATTGCGGCTGTTGAGAGTGGCGATCACGCTGGAGGCACCGGAGGGGACGGGGATGCGGACGATGGTCTGCGGATCGGAGAAGGAGGTGTGCGCGAAGAGGCTGCGGCTGTCGGCGGACCAGACGGGATCGGCGATGGTGAGCGAGCCGAGGGGCTGCCAGGCGCGCGTGGAGGTATCAAAGAGCAGGGGTTTCTGGTCGCGCAGGGTGAGGGCCAGAATCCAGCGGCCGTCGGGCGACCAGCGCGGGCTGAAGAGACCATCGGAGTCGGGAAGGTCGGAGAGGCGGCGGGTGGCGAGATCGAGGATCTGGATGCGGTGCGAGCCGGATTCGCGGCCCATGAGGTCGGAGGTGCGGCCGAAGGCGAGGGCGCGGCCGTCGGGGGACCAGGTTGGGTCGGCGGCATTCCGGGGCTCGTCAAGGAGGAGTTGCGGCGTGCCGCCATTGGCGGAGATGCGATAGAGATGCCACGCCTTTCCGGGCTCACGGGCCATGAGGGCGAGAGTTTGCCGGTCGGGGGACCAGCGGGCGAGGAAGACCTGAAGGTAGTCGGGTGTGAGCTGGAGCTTCTCTGAGCCGTCGGCGGCGCGGGCGCGGAAGAGATGGCCGGCGGGATCGGTCCAGGCGACCCAGAGTGTGTCGCGCGAGTAGGTGACGCGCGTTGCGTCGGCAAGGACGCTGTGGTCGGGAAGAAAGCGATTGCGGGCACGGTCGAAGCGTTCGACCTCGGCGTGGCTGTCCATGCCCAGGAAGAAGAGACGGTGGGCCTCTCGCGAGGCGACCGGGGCGGCGTAGCTGAGGGGGCCGTCGGTCAGTTTGAGAGGCGTGCTGCCCTGGAGCTGCCAGAGATCGCTCGCACCATCGTGCGAAGACTGAAAGATGTAGCGGGAGCCGTCGGCGGTCCAGACGCCGCAGCACTCGGAGGCCGGGGTGGACCAGCCTTTGAGAAGCGGGTGCGCGGAGCCGCCGGTGGCGGAGAGCTCCCACAGGCTGGATGTGTGGGCGATGGGATCGAGGATGGTGAGGCGAAGCTGGCGGCGGGAGGGAGACCAGCGCATGGAAAAGCCGCGGCCGGGGAGAGCGGCGAAGCGGGTGCTGTTGCCGTCCTTCAGGCGATAGAGGCTGAGATCGTTGCCGGCGGCGAAGAGGATGCTGTTGCCGTCGGGCATCCAGACGGCGTCGTGCGCGAGGAGATCGCCGACACGGAGGGCGGTGCCACCGGCGGTGGGAACGACCCAGAGGGGCTGTTCGGACTCGGGCGTGCGATGGCTGCGGAGAAGGAGGCGGGTGCCGTCCGGGGAGAGATCGGAGACGGCGGACTCGGAGAGCTCGGAGGGGAGGGGAAGGGGGCGGAGCGCGCCGGTGTGGATGTCGATGGCGGAGACCTGCAGGTGGCCGTTCTCGAGGACGGACGTGAAGATGCGTGTGCCATCGGAGGCGAGGACCGGCAGGCTCTCCATAGATGGGGCGCCAGGGAAGATGCGGTCGCTATGGGTTATCTGCTCGACACGGTGGAGGGTGGGGGTGGTGCTGCTTGCCTGCCAGAGCCAGAGAACGAGAATGCCGAGGAGGAGAATGACGAGACCTACACCGGCGAGTGCGAGACGCAAGGCTGGTGCTGGCCGTACTGCGACGACGGGAAGGTCGAGAGATAAGGGTGGCGCGAGCTGATGTGCCGGACCGGCGGACGAGGGTGGAAGGAGAGGCCCCGGCGAGGTGCTGCCGGAGGAAGGCTCCTCGTCCGTACTGAGTTTCTTTCGCGGCGGGATTTCCTGCGCGGAGGAGCTTGGGAGGCTGACGACCGGTGCGAGAAAGCGGTAGCCGCGACGGCTCAGGGTTTCGATATAGCGAGGCGCGTCCGCAGAGTCGCCGAGCGCGTCACGGATCTTATTGACGGCGATACCAAGGGAGTGGTCGAGGTCGCCGACTGTCTGGTCCCCCCAGACGAGCTGCCGGAGGGTATCGCGGCTGATGACCTGACCGGGATGGGCAAGGAGGCCGCCGAGCACTTTAAAGGGCTGGCTCTGTAGCTTGACTCGGCGTCCCGCCTTCCAGAGCTCTCCTGTTTCGAGGTCTATCTCGTATGCGTCGAAGGCTAGTCGAGATGATGCTTCGGGGTGCCCATTCATCGAACTGCAATCTCTTTCTCAAGGCTAGCACGGTTCTCCCGGGCTGTCTTTCAGTCGGCTGCGGACCTCCGTTCTTCCTGTAAACCATTATGCTGAAATAACTTAGCTGTTGATTCATTGTTGATGAGAGTTTGATTGGAAATAGGTTGCGTTGATCGAGAGCAGCTGAGGATGGTAAAGGGGCTGATCAACTAGGGAAGTCTGAACAGGTCGGATGAACATTTAGTTTTCTGGAAGACGTGTTTAGCCGGTTCGAGCAAAATCAGGCTCCTCGCGCTGCTCGGAATGGAAGCAAGAAAAGCAAAGGATTTGTTCAGAGTCTTCTTAGAAATAGTGAAGGACGTGGGTTTGGAGGCAGTTGGAATTATGAATACAGCTAAGAAGAAACATCGGGTGACCGGTCGCATTGTGCAGATGGTGGCGGTGGGCGGGCTTTGCCTGGTTCCAGGTTTGGCACCCGCGGCCTTTGGCCAGACGGATACAGGCCGGGTGACCGGGATCGTGACAGACGCGAGCGGGGCGATTCTGCCCAGCTCGACGGTTATGTTGACCAATACCGATACCGGAGCAGCGCAGACAGTGGTGGCCGGGGACGACGGCAACTTCAGCTTTCCGGCCATGCAGCGCGGGCACTACCGTGTTGAGGCGACGCACGAGGGCTTCAAGAAGACGCAGCAGAGCTTCGACCTGCAGGTCTCGCAGGTGCAGACGGTGACGTTTCACCTGGATGCCGGCGGCTCAAGCGAGACGGTCGAGGTGACGGACGCGGCGCCGCTGGTGGATGTGGCGACCTCGTCGATCGGCGAGGTGATTGAGGGGCGGCAGGTGACGGAGCTGCCGTTGAATGGACGAAACTTCACCTCGTTGGCGCTGCTGACGCCGGGCGTGACGCGCGGCAACTACGGGAACTCGGCCTCGGGTGTGAATGGGGATTCGGAGACGTTCCGGAATGCATCGTCAGGCGGCGGATCGCTTTCGGCGAACGGTCTGCGGCCGCAGGCGAATAACTACATCCTGGACGGGATCGATAACAATGAGTCGCTGGTGAACACGCTCGACTTCTTCCCGAACATTGAGGGCACGCAGGAGTTTCGCGTGAACACGAGCACGGCTCCGGCGGAGTTTGGCCGGGCGGGCGGATCGATCGTGCAGTCGTCGATCAAGTCGGGATCGAACAGCATTCACGGATCGGCGTTTGAGTTTGCGCGGTCGAGCCTGTTTGACGCGAGCCCGAACTATCGGTTTCAGGGGGCGAGCGCGACGCCGGTGCTGCCGTTCAAGCGGAACACGTTCGGTGGATCGCTGGGGCTGCCGGTGATTAAGGACAAACTGTTCCTGTTCGGGGACTATCAGGGGCTACGCGAGAGCCAGCCGCTGAACCCGCAGATCCTGACGGTGCCGACGGCGCAGATGCGGACGGGGGACTTCAGCCAGTTGCTGGGAACAGGGCTTACGCAGGCTCCGTCGCAGTGCGGTGTCGCGGGCGTGACGACGGTTGCGGTCAATGGCGGGATCTACGATCCGACAACGTGCCAGCAGTTTGCGGGAAACCAGATTCCGGCGAACCGCTTGAACTCGGCGGGAACGAACTATCTGAAGGCATACCCGCTGCCGAACGTGCCGGGGCTGGGCAATGGAACACAGAATAACTATCGAACGATTCGGGAGGATGTGCGGCACTTCAATACTTTCGATGTGCGGGCGGACTATAACCTGGGCGCATCCGATCGGACTTTTGCGCGATTCATCTATGACAACAGCGCGTTTACGCGGACGTCTGAGTTTGGGGCGCTGCCGGCCGGCTTCGCATCGGGGTCGAACAACGTGCACGGGCGCGGATATGCGGTGGGCGAGACGCACACGTTCTCGCCAAGGATTGTGAACGAGTTCCGAGCCGGATATAACCGCTACGCGTTTACGAACGTGCCGGTGTTTTCGAATCAACCCATCTCGGC
>CAXTJC010000173.1:0-6552 GCA_964244225.1 uncultured Acidobacteriaceae bacterium | reverse complement strand
CCGGGTCGATGGCGATGTGCATGGCGACGTCGCTGTGCTGTTCGGCACGGTGACAGTGACGGAGGGCCGAACGATCTCGGGCGATGTGGCGACGCTGTTTTCGACCTTGGTGTTAGGCGATGGCGCACGGATTGACGGCGATCTGGCGACCGTATTTGGCACCGCGAACCTGGCGGAGAGCGCGCATGTGGGCGGGGATAGGGCGGTGTTCTCGAGCGGCCTGGGCATCACGGTGATTCTGGCGCCGCTGCTGATCGTAGCCGGCGTGATCTGGCTGCTGGTGTGGGTGGCGCGGCGGGCGATCGTCTGAACGGCGCAGCCAGGGATGGGAAACGCCGCGGCAAGGGAACCGGCGGCGTGCGGATCGCGTACTGAGCAGATATCCGGACGCGGCAGGGCGATGCGTGCGCATGAGAGAAGGAGATCTGCTTGCGAGTGATGCTTCGCCAACTGCGCATGGGCGCTGTGGTTTTGCTGCTAGGTGGTGGGCTGCTGGCGCAGGCAGGGGCACAGACGGGTGAGGAGCCGGTGCGCGGCGCGGAGCCGGCGGCGGCGGTGGATCGCGGGTACTTCAACCAGGACCTGTTCGTGCCGAAGGGCCAGGTGATCCACAACGCGACATGCGTCCTGTGCTCGGTGCAGGTGGAAGGGGATGTGACGGGCCGGGTGCTGGTGCTGTTCGGCAACCTGAGCGTGAATGGCGAGATCCAGGGCAGGACGACGGTGGTGGGCGGCAACGCGGTGTTTGACGGGCAGGCGCGTGTGCTGCAGGCGACGGTCGTGCTGTTCGGCAATCTGGTGTACGAGACGGAGGAGGTGCTGACGGGCAGTGCATATGTGCTCGGCGGCCACTCGTCCAGCTATGCCGCGCGCGGCAGCCTGCGGCGGCGAATGGCGCTGAGTCCGAAGCTGGTCTCCACGCTGGCGCTGCTGGGCTTTCTGCTGGTCTTTCTGGCGGCGTTCGGAGTGCGGCAGCGGCGGCATGCGCACTCGGGTCTGTAACCTACCCCCCGTACTTCTGGGCTAGAGTATTCCAAAAATAGGAGTTAGAGGTGAACTTGTAGGTGTTGACGGGCCGGAGCGGACTAAAGGTTTTAGCAGAGTTCCTACAGGTGGAGAGGAGTTCATACTCCAGGGCTAAAGCCCGATCCTTGCCTCAATGAATGTCTGGGCTGAAGCCCAGACCTACCTCGAAGCCCGTTCTTGCCTCAGAGAAAGTCTGGGTTGCAGCCGGTTCTTGCCTTCAGTAGGTCTGGGCTGAAGCCCAGACCTACCTCGAAGCAAAACTCTATAATCTGCATGCAATCTGCTTTAGACGGCGGCATTCGGTTTCTCCACCTCACGAGTTCCAGTGTAGCTGGGGAGCGGGAGTGCTTGCGCCACGGTTCTGCAGGTTTTCTTCAGCGGATGGGGGCGGTGAGGTCCGGTGCGGCGTAGCGGGCGCCGGTGGCGATGAGGGCTTCGATGGTGGAGAGGGGCTGTATGCCGCCGCGGGCACCGACCGCGCCGCAGTTGAGGGCGGCGGCGGCGCAGGCGAAGTCGAGTTGGCGCTCGAGCGGCCAGGCCTGCAGGAGGCCGAAGATGAAGCCGGCGTGGAAGATGTCTCCGGCCCCGGTGGTGTCGACGACGGGAACCTGGAAGGCGGGGGTGTGGAGGAAGCGGCGGCCATCCCAGGCGAGGACGCCCTGCTCGCCGAGGGTGGCGGCGGTGAGGGCGCCGCCGAAGCGGGAGTGCATCTTGAAGAGGGCTTTTTCGAGGTTGGATTCGGCCATGAGCCTGCAGGGGAAGTCGCGGCTGGCGATGAGGAAGTCGACGTTGGCGAGGAGGTCTTCGACGCCGGGGTAGAGCTCATCGAGATCGGCGATGACGGGGATGCCGGCGGCGCGGGCCCAGGTGGCGGCGAGGGTGGCGGCGGCGGTGTCGTAGCCGTCGACGTGCAGGGCGCGGGCGGAGGTGATCCAATCGCGGTCGAGATCGGCGGGCCGGAGGAGGAGGCGATCGTCGCGGCGGCCGAGCACGGTGCGTTCGCCGCCGCTATCGACGAGGATGATGGACTGGGCGCTGGAGCCGCCGGGGACGGTGAGGATGCGAGTCTCGACCCCGGCGTGGGCGAAGGCCTTGCGGTGAAGAGTGGCGGCCTCGTCTTCACCAAGCTTGCCGACGTAGCGGGTTGTAAGGCCCCAGTGCCGGCAGGCGACGACGGTGGTGGCGACCTGGCCGCCGGGAAGGACGCTCGACTGGCGGAACTCGACCTTGGAGCCGCGGACGGGGAAGTCGACGACGGGAATGACCGTGTCCGTGGCGTTCAGGCCGACGCCGACGAGATCGACCATGGACGATGCGGACATGACGCTACTGTAAATGGAGCAGGGCGGCAAGCGGGGCGGCTTAAGCCGGCTAAGTGGGCAGGCTCTTCGGTGAGAGGGGTGGCGGACTCGATGCGATCAAGCCGATCCGGACGGAAAGCAGGAGCCGCGCTACGCGCGTGGAGCGCGACGCGGCTCTGTTTCAGGCAGGTCAGGCGGCGGACGCTCTGAACCCGGTTGTTGCCTCCACGGCGCGGGCCAGCATGGCCGGATCGGAGACACCCTGATAGTCCATGCGTGGGGTGTAGGGCGACTCCAGCCTGGCGATCTCTTCGTCCGTTAGGGTGATTGAGAGCGCCGCGACTGCATCGTCGATGTGCCCGGTCTTGAGCGCACCCACGATGGGCGCGGCTACGACGGATTTGGTCCACAGCCAGGCCAGTGCGATGCTCGCCCGGCTAACGCCGCGTTCCTTTGCGACTACACCCACCGCATCGACGATCTTTTTGTCGCTTTCTGCATTTGTCTCGTCTTTATAGCCGGCAGCGGCCTCTGATTCTGATCGCGTCGTGGTCTCTCCCCATGGTCGAGCAAGAGCCCCTCGCGCAAGCGGGCTATAGACGATTGTCTGGACACCTTCGTCGGCACAGAGCGGCAGCATCTCGCGCTCTTCCTCGCGCGTGAGCAGGTTGTAGGTGTCCTGCAACGACACGAAGCGTGCCCAGCCATTGGCTTTCTGCAGGTGCAGCGCCTTGCTGAGCTCCCATGCCTTCATGGCGGAGGCGCCGAGATAGCGCACCTTGCCCATCTTCACCAGATCGTGCAGCGCCTCCAGCGTCTCTTCCCACGGCGTGAGCTGGTCGCGACGATGGATCTGGTAGAGGTCGACATAATCGGTGCCAAGCCGTTTCAGGCTATGGTCGATCTCGGCCATGATCGCCTTGCGCGACAGCCCGATGGCGTTGGGCCCGTTATGCGTGGCGGCGGCCAGCTTGGTCGCGATGACGACGCTGTCACGGTTTGTAAAGTCCTTCAGCGCCCTGCCTACGATCTCCTCGCTTCCGCCGTTTGAGTACATGTTGGCGGTGTCGAAGAAGTTGATCCCTGCCTCGAGCGCGTGGCGGATCAGAGAGCGGCTGGCTTGCTCATCGAGCGACCAGCTGGGATAGGCGCGCGACGGATCGCCAAAGCCCATGCAGCCGATGCAGATGGGCGAGACGTCAAGACCTGTGCGGCCGAGTTTTTTGTATTGCATAGACCCTCCGAGCCGGGATAGAAAGGGACAGCTCTCCGGTTGCGAAGAGCGTAACGGAGAACTCTCCGTTTAGTCAAGAGGGGATATGGGCGACGACGAAAGTTTGCGTGCCGATGCACGGGCGAACAGGGACCGCATTCTGGACGTGGCGCGCGACGCGATGGCTGAGGATCCGGCGGCGTCCCTCAACTCGATCGCGAAGGCGGCCGGGGTGGGCGCGGGTACGCTCTATCGTCACTTTCCGAGCCGCGAGTCTCTGGTGCTGGGGGTGTATCGCAAGGAGATCGACACGCTGGTCGCGCTTGCTCCGACGCTGCTTCTCAAGCATCCGCCGCTCCAAGCGTTCCGGCTCTGGTGCGATCGGCTGGCGAAGTTTGGGAGGATGAAGTATGGGGTCGCGGACATTGTCCATGCGGCGACCGCGGGCCAGGAGATGCAGGAGACCTACGGGCCGATGCTGGGTGCGGTCCGCCAGCTGATCCATGCCTGTGAAGGGTCGGGGACGATCCGCCGCGGAACCGATCCCGAGGATTTTCTGATGCTGGTGGGGCTGCTGTGGCGGATCCCGCCTACTGCAGCCGGAGAGGCGCGTGTGAAGCGGCTTCTGGCGCTTGCCTTTCGCGGCCTGGGCGCGAACGAGAGGCCGGGCTAGGAGGCTGTGGCGTCGTGTCGGAGCTGGCCGTGGAGGGCTGTTGAGGGCCTGATTTATTCCTGAAGTATGACCAAACTGACCTCAGCGGTGGGGGTTCCTTCAGCGGTGGTGCGGCCCGAGGCAAGGTGCGGGGATTCTTCACTGCGTTCAGAATGACAAAGATGTTGTGCAGGGTCTGCGTAGAGTTTATTGAGGCTGCGTAGCGTCTGGTTAAGCATGGGTGGTCTGTCAGGCTTGGGTGGGACGCATGGTCAGCGATTTTACGCCTGTGACGAGGTCGATCGTTCCTTTGACGTGTTCGGTGCCGGGCACGCCGAAGTCGATCCACTTGGAGTTGAAGCTGTCGGTCATTTCGATGTAGGCGCCGGAGCGGTCGGCCGGCATGCCGATCTGTGCCAGGGTATCGACCCAGGTCTCTCGCGGAACCGCGACGCCGGTGACGGGCCGGTCGAGCGCTTTTTCGAGAGCCGCCGCTATGTCCTTTGGCGAGTAGTACGCCGGGCCAGAGATCTCAATTGTTCGGTTGCCCTGCCAGGTCTGGAGCAGGGTCTCTGCGCCGCTCCGGCCGATGTCGTCTGTGGCAACCAGCGGAAAGGGGTGTTCCAGGGGTTGGTAGAGCGCGAAGTACTTGCCGGTCGCGCGAGCGGCGGAAAGGTTGTGCAGGATGTTTTCCATGAACGATCCGGCACGAAGGAAGGCGCTCGGAGTCCCTGTGCCACCGAGCTCCTGCTCAAGCAGATGAGCCGTGGTGACCAGGCCCAGGCCTGAGGTTTTTTCGGCTCCGATGGAGGAGAGGAAGACGGCCCGTGGAGGCCGGGCGGCGAGAACGGCCTGCTTGATCGCAGCGATGCGAGCGACGCTGTCCGGGAAGCCGGGGTCGGGAGCTATATTAGGCGGAATCATGCAAAAGACACCTTCGACAGCGGTAAAGGCGGCGGTGAGGTGGTCGTCGTAGTTGGCTGTCACAAGCTCAACGCCCTTGTCTTTCCAGGCCTGCGCCTTTGACGCGTCGCGGACGATGCCGCGAACCTTCTTGCCATGCTGGAGGAGAGTGTTTGCGACGGCGCCGCCCACATTGCCGGTTATTCCCATCACTGCGAACATGCGTTGTCCTCTTTCGATTGGCCACGCTTTGGATGAGCCGGGCAGCGCGAGGACGCACGATTCTTCCTTTGATCTCCGGAGCCTGAAGAGAGGAGTTTGCGCCTTTGGCGTGGATGGGATCGAACCGGGCGGCGGGGGCCAGCATAAAATCGAGGGTATGCCCATCGACTTCAATGCACCGCTTGCCTCCGCCGATCCGGAGATTGCCGAGCAGATTCACAACGAGGTTCTTCGCCAGCACGAAGGTCTGGAGATGATTGCCTCCGAAAACTTTGTCAGCCGCGCGGTGTTGGAGGCTGCCGGCACGGTCTTTACCAACAAGTACGCCGAGGGGTATCCGGGGAAGCGCTACTACGGCGGCTGCGAGTATGCCGATATTGTGGAGAACCTGGCGCGCGACCGGGCGAAGGAGCTTTTTGGCGCTGAGCATGCGAATGTACAGCCGCACTCGGGCTCGCAGGCGAATGCGGCCACGTTTATGACGATGTTGACGCCGGGGGATACGATTCTGGGGCTTGATCTGGCGCATGGCGGCCACCTGACGCATGGCCACAAGCTGAATTTTTCCGGAAAGCTCTACCGCGTCTGCGGCTACCAGGTGCGGCAGGATACGGAGATGCTCGACTACGACCAGATTGAAGAGATTGCCACGCGCGAGAGGCCGAAGATGCTGATCGGCGGCGGCAGCGCATACTCGCGGCACTTTGATTTTGCGCGGATGCGGGCGATCGCGGACAAGGTGGGCGCCTTTCTGGTGGTGGATATGGCTCACTTTGCGGGGTTGGTGGCGGGCGGGGCGCATCCCTCGCCGGTGCCGCACGCGCATGTGACGACGACGACGACGCACAAGACGCTGCGGGGGCCGCGCTCCGGGCTGATCCTGACGTCGAAGGAGTTTGCCGCGGGGATCGATCGGTCGGTGTTTCCGGGGCAGCAGGGCGGGCCGCTGATGCATGTGGTGGCGGCGAAGGCGGCGGCGTTTCGCGAGGCGCTCCAGCCTGACTTCAAGAGCTACGCGCACCAGGTGGTGGCGAATGCGCGGGCGCTGGCGGCGGCGATGGCGGAGAAGGGATTTCGCATCGTCTCTGGAGGGACGGACACGCACCTGATGCTGGTCGATGTGTTTGAGCGCGGCATGCTGGGGTCTGAGGCCGAGCATGCGCTGGGCGAAGCCGGCATTACGGTGAACAAGAACGCGATTCCGTATGACACGAATCCGCCGCTGAAGCCGTCGG
>CAXTJC010000172.1:0-6640 GCA_964244225.1 uncultured Acidobacteriaceae bacterium | reverse complement strand
CACCATGCCACGCCAGAAATCCCAGGTTGGCCGCCACCACCATGGCAAAGCCCGCCACGGCCCAAAGCATATACGGCCTCATTTGCACTCCGCGCTTCAACAGGACCACGCAGCCGAACAGCAGCAGCGCCACGGCCATGACCGCAAAGGTCGGCTTCATCGAAGCCGCCACTCCCGTCACCACGCCATAGACCAGCAGCAGCAAAGGCCTCTGCCGCCGCACAGCCGCAAACAGAGCCGCATACCCGGCCAGAAACAGCGCCGTCACCACCTGCTCCCGCTCAACAGAAAAGTTCGGCCCCTGCGATCCATACAGCAGTAGAAAGAACCCACCCGCAAACACACCCGCCAGCCAATTCTTGCGCCGCGTCACTTCCACCATCGCAAGCGTCATCATCGCCAGAATGGAAAAATCAAACATCCTCCATCCCAGATCGCCCGCCCCGAACAGCCGCATCCCCAGCCGCTCAACCAGGTACGTTCCCGGAAAATTGTTGTCCGTAATATCCCGGTACGGCTGCATGCCGTGATCCATCAGGAAGTTCACGTAGTGCATCACCGGCGCGTCGCACAGCAGCGGCCACCGCCAGGATGCAGCAACAAAATATCCTGCCCCCGCAATCAAGCCAAGTACGACGAACCCGCGCAGCAATCGCGTAAACCAGTCCATCCGTACCGCCTGCAAAGCATTTTCCCACTCAAGAACAGCAAGCGTCGTGACTCGAAGCTACACGAGGTCAAGCCCGAGAGTCAGCACAGGAATCACTTGATTGTAGAGGGAGTTGGTAGCGTTATCGGGGCTCGAACCCGAACTCTTCGCCTTGAGAGGGCGACGTGTTAACCAGTTACACCATAACGCCACATCGTAGATCACGGGAGCCCAGCACGCTGCGCCTCCCAACTTCCAAAGTATACCAGCGCCTCAGAGCAAATCACATTCGGGCTGCTGCCATTTGCCCTTTTGTTGTCATCCTTCGCCAAAGGCGGAGGATCCGCTTCTCAACCCCGGCACACCTTCACGCACCCCGCCCTACAACCCGAGCTTCTTGACCTCGTCGTTATAGTACTTGCGATACAGAATGTCCCACTCCTGCGATCCTTCAAGAATAATCTTCCGCTGCGACGCAATCTTCTGTCGCGCCGCCGCATCGATCTTCATCTCTTCCATCAGCAGCTTCTCAAGAGCCTTCCGGGCCTCCTGCCGAATCGTATTGCGGTCTTCCTTGAAGTCGACCTCATCGATCTCCGCCAGCGTATCGGCCACCGTGTGCGCCAGCTTGTTCAACTTGTCGCGCGAGATCCTCACAGCACCGCCTTGTACTGGTTCACCAGCTTCATCTTTACCTTCTTGAACATCTCCGGATAACTCACACCACCCTTGCTCATATCGTCCTGAATCGCCTCCAGAATCACCCGCACCTCGTCATTGATGCGGTCTTCGAGAGACAACTCCTCGACCATCGCCAAGCCCACGCGCTGGTCCACCACCGCCGGCTTGCTCGTCTCAATCATCTTCGCGGCGACCAGGTGCTTCACCGTCTGCCGCGCCAGATAGCCAACATAATCCTTTGAAAAAATCATGGTCTTTAGGGATACTCTGATCGAATGAAACGCTGTTGTGGATTCAACCTCAGCCGCGCGACGCACCGGGCATTCCCTGCGGCTCCGATCGCTGATTCTTTCGCTCTGCCAGGACGAACTCGGTGATTTCTTTAGAGCCGACTATACCATGTGGCTGTCGTCTCACACACATACCCGGCCGGTCCATAAAGCATCCTGACGGCTCACAAGCATCCGGACAGTCCACAAGCAGCCTGCTCCGCTTTCTGCGAAGATAGAACTCCATGGCAACCGATAACCTTATTTCCCTCAAAGACGACATGATCGCCTTCATCGCCGGACACGGCATGCGGCGTATGCCGGCCTACGTCTCTGAAGATGTGCCCAGTGTCCTCTTCGAAGAAGAGACGCCCGATAGCTGGAAGGACTTCGTCGAACACGCTAAGGCCACCAACGCCGCCTTCATCACCATGAGCGAGGTCATCCTCGAAAAGTCCGATCTCGCCATCCTCCTCGACCAGATCCGCGAACAGAACTTTCCCGACGACACAGCACCCGACCTCGAAGACGCCGAGTACCTCGTCCGCCACGTCGGCAAGACCGGCTACCTCCAACTCGGCTTCGCGCACCAGGGCGTCATGTTCCTCTTTGAGACCGCCACCGAGTGGTACGACAACTTCCAGAACCTCATGGAAACCGTCGCCGAACTCGGCGGCATCGTCGTCGACGACTCCGACGACGACTAGCCTTTGGAAGCCCGAGGTTCGTGCAGCATATTCATCGCCTACTTGCTTATATCCATCGCATACCATGTCAGCGCTGCACCCTCCACCGGCATTGCACACCTTGTTCAGCCTGCACACTCTGCCGCGCTGCGCACTTTTCGGGAGTCCCTACTTGCTATCCGCCCCCACTTCCTCATCCTTCGCGAAGCGGAGGATCTGCTGTTGTCCTCTCGAGCCCACCGCGAACCGGAAGAAACATCCTTTTTACAGCTGTCATCCTGAGCGCAGCGAAGGATCCCCGCACCTTGCAAGTGGCTGTAATCCTGCCCGCGCAGACACATCCCCCCCATGCCATTGGCGTACTTTTATAGTCGAGACCTCCACGTTGCCTGTTCCGCAAGAGCCCGCCATCTCACAAAAATCCGCGCTCCAGCCAGATACGGACTGGCAGCTCCTTGAAGCTCCACCAGAGCGCGTTTCTACACTCCAACAAACTCTCTGCTGTCCCCAACCAATAGCCCACCTCCTCGCCGCACGCGGTCTCGATCCGGCTGGCATCAAGCCCTTCTTCGAGCCGCATCTCAGCCAGCTTCACTCGCCGCACCTCCTCCTCGACATGGAGCAGGCCGTCCAGCGCATCCATCAGGCCGTTCTCGCCGCGGAGCCCATCCTCATCTACGGTGACTACGACGTAGACGGCACCACGGCCACCGTTCTGCTCAAGACCGCAATCGACCGCATCTCTTTAATCCGCGCCTCACCTCCCGGCGCCGCCTCACTCGTCACCTGGCACGTCCCGCATCGCATTCGCGAGGGCTACGGCATGCGCTCCAGTCGTCTGGCAGAGGCCGCCGCCGCCGGCATCCGTCTTGTCATCTCGGTCGATACCGGCATTCGCGCCTTTGCCGCCGCCGAAGAAGCCAGGGCGCTCGGCCTCGATCTCATCGTCACCGATCACCACCTGCCGGACGACAGCGTCGGCGTCCCGGAGGCTATCGCCGTCATCAACCCCGCGCAGGCTGGCTGCCAGTACCCCTTCAAGCATCTCTGCGGCGCCGCCGTCGCCTTCAAACTCGCGCACGCTCTTCTGCTCGCCCACGCCGCCACGCAGCCAAATCCCGTCGCCAGCCTGCACTTCCTCAACGCGCGCCTGCTTCCCTCCTTCCTGAAGCTCGTCGCCATCGCCACCATCGCGGACTCCGTTCCGCTCATCGGCGAGAACCGAACCATCGCCGCCCTCGGCCTGCGCGAGCTCGCCAACCCCGTCCAGCCCGGCCTCCGCGCGCTCATGCAGGTCGCCGCTCTGCCCCTCGACCAACCGCCGTCCGCCTCGGACGTCGGCTTTCGTCTTGGTCCGCGCATCAACGCCGCCGGCCGCATGGACATCGCCGACGACGTCATTGAGCTCTTCCTCACGCGCTCCCCGGACCGCGCGCACGAACTCGCCACCAAGCTCAACGATCTCAACGAAGCTCGCCGCGCCACCGAGCGCGAGGCCCTCGACACCATCGAGCAGCATCTGCTCACCCTGCTCGACAGCGACGGCGCCTACCCCGCCGAATGCCTCATCCTCGATCACCCGGCGTGGCACCGCGGCGTCCTGGGCATCCTCGCCTCCCGCGTCGTCGAGCGCACCGGCCGCCCCGCGCTCGTTCTCACTCACCAGCAGGGCGAGGCCCACGGCTCCGGTCGCTCCATCGCCGGCTTCCACCTCCTCGACTCCCTCACCGCCGCCCACACCTTCGACGACGGCCTCGCGCCAAAGCTCCTGACACGATTCGGCGGCCACGCCCACGCCGTCGGTCTCACCCTCGCTTTAGAAGACCTTCCCGTGCTGCGCCGGCGCATGCGCCACATCTCAAAATCCTTACTTCCTCCGGAGTCCCTCTCCCCGCCTCTCGTCTGTGACGCGCAGCTCTCCCCGCATGACCTCACCCTCGATCTGGCGCACTGGATCGAGCGTTGCGCCCCCTTCGGCAACTCCAACCCCGAGCCCGTCTTCCTGCTCTCCGGCATCTCTCTCGCGGACGTTCCGCGCCTCATCAAAGAGCGCCATCTCTGTTTTTCGCTCGCCGCCGCGCCCGGCCTTCCGCCCGTGCAGGCTCTTGCCTGGAGCCGCGCCACGGACTGGGTCGCCCTCGCTCAGTCACTCGCACTCGCCCCCGGCACGCGCGTCGATCTCGCATGCCGCATTCACGCCCGGTCCAGCCGTTGGTTTACCGGCATAGAACTTGATCTGCAGGGCTTAAGGCTGGCTTAAGCCCGCGCGCCGCACTCTTCTGTGCATCGTCTGCAATGTTCTTGCGTCATATACTTGCCTCAGACCACTTGTTAGAACGCATGCCGGATCAACGCTCAAGACGCCTCTCTCCCACGCTCATCGCCGTCCTCTCACTCATCGCGGTAGGTATCGTGGTTGCGCTGATTCGTTCGTCAACCCGCGAAATCGTTCCCGTCCGCGTCTCGCCCGTCACGCATGAGAATCTGGTCAGCACCGTCTCGACGAACGGCAAGGTCGAGCCTATCAGCGAGTTCCAGGCGCACGCCCCAGCGGCCGGTGTCGTCGAAGAGATCTATGTCCAGGTCGGCCAGAAAGTAAAATCCGGCGATCTCCTGCTGCGCCTCGACGCCGGCGATGCCGCCGCCCGCCTCGCCGCGTCCAAGACCGTTCTCCGCGCGGTTGAGTCCGCCTCCGAAGCAGTCAATCGCGGCGGCACGCAAGACGAACGCATCGTCACCGCGAGCGAACTCACACGGGCCCAGCAGGCCCAGCAGCAAGCCTCCATCGCGCTCGCCACACTCAAGCAGCTTCAGACCAAAGGCGCCGCCTCCGTCAGTGAGGTCACCTCCGCGCAGGACCGGCTTGACTCCGCAAACGCCGCACTCAACACCGCAAAACTCAGAAGCAGCCCCGAGCGCTTCGACTCCTTCGACCGTTCGCACTCCGCCGCGCAGCTTGCCGACGCCAAACTCGCTCTCACCGCCGCGCAGTCCGCCTACGATAAAGCTGTCGTGCGCGCTCCCTTCGCCGGCACCGTCTACTCCATCGCCGTCAACCCGTATGACTTCGTCCCCGGCGGAGAGGATCTGCTCGATCTCGCGGACCTCAATAAAATCCGCATCACCGCATACTTCGACGAGCCTGAGATCGGCAAGCTCTCCATTGGGCAGCCCGTAAAGATCGTCTGGGAGGCTAAGCCCGAACGTATCTGGCATGGCCACGTCGACGTCGCCCCCACCACCATCATCGCCTACAACACGCGCAACGTCGGCGAGGCCATGATCACCGTCGATGACGCCCAGGGCGACCTCCTCCCCAACACCAACGTCACCGTCACCGTCACCACCCGCCAGCGCTTCAACGTGCTCAGCGTCCCGCGTGAGGCCCTGCACACCGAAGGTCTGACCAGCTTCGTCTACCGCGTCATCAACCATCATCTGCAGCGCACCGTTGTGCAGGTTGGCACCCAAAATCTAACCCGGGTCGAGATCACAAGCGGGCTCTCCGAAAAAGACATCGTCGCGCTGAACGCCACCAGCAACCGCGATCTCTCGAACGGGCTTGAGATCAAGTCTGTCGAATGATCGCGTGCGACCTGCAGATACGATAGCCAAAGCCCGACTCATGACCGCTTCCCACTCCCTCCCATCTCGACGACGATCACTCCTCGCCCTCGCCGCAATCCTGCCGCTGCTCTCGGCATCGGCTCTTGCGCAAATCTCACTCACTACCGCCGTCGATCTTTCCCTGCGCAACAGCCCGCGCGTTCAGTCCGCCGTGGCCGACGTCGCCCGTGCCAAAGCCTCCATTCAGGAGCAGCATGATGTCTATATTCCCAATCTCACCGTAGGCGGCACCGGCTACGGCAGAGGCTACGGCTACCCGAGTGGCACGCCCACCCTCATCAACGCGCAATCGCAATCGCTGGTCTTCAACTTCTCCCAGCATGACTACATCCGGGCAGTTCGTGCCGGCTACGACGCGGCCAACTTCACCCTGCTCGAAGCCCGCCAGGGCGTCGCCGAGGACGTCGCCATCAGCTATCTTGCGCTCGAACACGACTCCGCCCGCAAGGCCGCCCTCTCCGAGGAACAATCCTTCGCCGACCGGCTCGTCACCATCGTACAGGCTCGCCTCGATGCCGGACAGGATACGCCGAGCGGCCTCACCAGCGCGCAGCTGACCGCCGCCCAGATCCGGCTCACCGTCCTTCGCACCGAAGATGATCTTGCCGTCGATGCCGCTCACCTCTCGTTGCTCACTGGCATTCCCGCCCAGGACATCACCGTCGCCCCCGGCTCCATGCCCGCCATCGCGTCCGCCGATCCCGCCCAGACCACCCTCGGCGCTGCTA
>CAXTJC010000171.1:0-6648 GCA_964244225.1 uncultured Acidobacteriaceae bacterium | reverse complement strand
ACGACGAGCCCTTTCACCCCCGAAGCTATCGCCAGGGCTCACGGAAGACCGACGGCAGAGGGCCCTCGGTCCCTTCAGACAGGCCCGGATACCACTCGAGCGTGGTTGCGTCCCAAGGATTGAGCGGGCTGCTGCGTCCGCGCCAGAGGGTCAGCAGAAGATTGGCCAGGAAGACGAGTTGCACGGTCGCCAAAAAGAAGGCTGCCCAGGTAATCCCGCGGTTCAGCGGCAGGGTGCGCGCCAGCAGATCGCCCGTGGCGTTCGGGATACCGCTGAGCTGCGCGTAATGGCGCGGCTCGCCCGCGAGACCCGTCAGGTGCATCGGCAGGAAGGTTGCGTACGCGCCGAGCAGCGAGCCGGCGAAGTGAAGGCGGCCGAGCCCCTCGTGCAGGGTGCGGCCGGCAAGAAGAGGAAACCAATAGTACGTCGCGGCGAAGAGGCCGAAGACACCGGCCATCGCCATGATCAGGTGGAAGTGGGCGACGACGAAGAAGGTGTTGTGCAGGTACTGGTCGAGGATCGGCTGGGCCAGTATCGGTCCGGTAAGGCCGCCGGTGATAAACAAGGAGACAAAGCCGAGCGAGAAGAGGAAGGCCGTCGTGTAGCGCGGGCGGGAGCGCCATATCGTAGCCAGCCACGAGAGCACCTTCGCGGCTGCCGGAATGGCGATGGCGATGGTGGAGACGGAGAAGGCCGTGCCGGCGAAGGGGTTGAGGCCGGCAACAAACATGTGATGTCCCCAGACCAGAATGCCTAGAAAGCCGATGAGCAGGGTGGTGATGATCATGGTGCGATAGGCAAAGACGCGCCGCCGGCTGAAGTTGCCGAGGATCATGGAGGTCAGGCCCATTCCGGGGAGGATGGCGATGTAGACCTCCGGATGGCCGAAGAACCAGAAGAGATGCAGCCAAAGCAGCGGTGAGCCGTTGTGCGATCCGGTGGCGCGAAGGGTTCCGTTCACCGCGTCCCCAACCGGCAGGTAGAAGCCCGTGGCCAGGTGGCGGTCGCAGAAGAGCAGCAGCAAGGCGGCGAGAAGGACGGAGAAGGCGATGATCGACAGCATGGATGCCGTGATCCAGCCCCAGACTGTGAGCGGAAGCCGTCCCCAGGTCATACCGTCACAGCGCATCCGCACAACCGTGACAAGCTGGTTGATGGAGCTCATGGTGGAGCCAATGGCGAAGAGAGCGATGCTCGACAGCCAGAGATCCATGCCCATGCCCTGGCCGGGACCGGCGCTGGGAACCGCGGAGAGCGGCGGATAGGCAGTCCAGCCTGAGATTGCGCTTCCGCCGGGAACGAAGGTCGAGCTCAGTAGGACGACTAGAGCCAGGGCGATTACCCAGAAGCTGAGGGCGTTCAGCAGCGGGAAGGCCATGCGGCGCGCACCGATCTGCGAGGGAAGGATCAGGTTGCCGAAGCCGGACTGTGGCGCCGTCGTGAGTACGAAGAAGAGCATCAGCGTGCCGTGAATGGTGACCAGCGCGAGATAGTCCTCCGGCAGAATGGGACCGTGGAAGGGAAGCACACGCTCCGGCCAGGTGAGGTGCAGGCGCATCAGCAGCGAGAGAACGGTTCCGATGGCGACGCTGAGCAGCGCGAGCAGCAGATAAAGCCGGCCGATCGCGCGATGGTCCGTGGTAAAGAGATGGCGGCGGATTCGGCTCGCAGGACTTGTTCGCTCCTGAGACGCGGAGGCGCGGCTGACCGGCTGGCTACGAAGAGGAACGTGGTTCATGCGGCGCCCCGGTGTTCTCGCGCCTGCAGCCAGCTCTCAAAGGCTTGCTCCGGAAGGACACGCAGGTTAGCGTTCATGCGGTAGTGGCCTAAGCCGCAGAGCTGTGTGCAGAGGATGGCATAGGTTCCGGCCTGTGATGGAGTGAAGTGCAGATGAATGGTCTGTTCCGGCACGGCGTTCTGTTTGACGCGCATCTCCGGCACGGCAAAGCCATGGATGACATCGAGCGCCCGCAAGCGGAGATCGACCTCGCGGCCCGCGGGCAGAACCAACTCGGAGCTTACGATGTCGTCTTTGCCGTGGGTGTCCGCCGGATCAAGCCCGAGCGGATTGCCCGCGCCCGGATCGAGCAGAGCCGGCTCGACACGGCCGAAGGTGGCATCCTGCCCCGGATAGCGGAAGTACCAGGCGAATTGCATCCCAACGACCTCGACCTGAAGCGCGGTCGGCTCCGCGCCGGTATAGCGGCTCAGCGCCCAGAGCCGCTCCGCCCGAAGCGTGAGCCAACCGAACAGGAGGGTAAATGCGGCGAGGGGAAGGTACTCCAACCGTATGGTTCGAGCTCGAGACCCGCTCGCCGCCCGGCGATCCCGCGTAAAGAGCAGACCGGCGAAGAGCAGCAGATGCGCAACCCCCGCCAAGGCCAGAATGATCCAGAGATTCAGCAGCAGGTGGCGATCCGAGAGCACGCCGTGCAGACTTCCATCGACCGGCAGACGCCAGAGCGATCGGGGGCCAGAAATACCGGAGATGAGAGAAACATACGAGATACGCATCACAGCTCTCCAAATCCACGTGCACGTTCAACCAGCTTTGTACTTGCTCACCAGATTGAGAAAGTGCTGATGAATCCTGCTATCGGATGAAAGCTCCGGATGAAAAGTAGCGGCCATCAAGTGCCCTTGTTCGACAAGAACAGGAGCTTCGTCGCGGCTGGCGAGTACCTGGACGCTCGGCCCGATGCGGGTGATCTTCGGTGCGCGGATGAAGACCATCTCCATGGGCCCGCCCGGCATGGAGGTAGGAGCGGACAGAATGGTCGAGTCGATCTGCCGCCCATAGGCGTTTCGTTCGACGGTGATGTCCAAGACTCCGAAGGACCGCTGCATGGGATGTTCGACGACTTTCGCCAGCAGAATGCAGCCTGCACAGGTGCCAAAGGTTGGCTGTGTCTGCACGAATGTGCAAAGGGCCTCGAAGAAATTATCGCGCTCGAGGTGCTTCAGAAACGTCGTCGACTCGCCGCCTGGCAGGATCAAGCCATCGAGACCAAAGAGCTGAGCCGGCCGGCGCACGAGAACGACGTCCGATCCGAGCTTCCGGAGCATAGCGGCATGGACGTCATAGGCGCCCTGGAGGGCCAGAACGCCTAGAGTGAGAGATGTGTCTGCCACGACTTACCAGCCGCGTGTCTGCATGAGCTGCTGCTCTTCAATAGCAGCGGCGGCGAGGCCTTTCATTGAGCCGATGACGGCTTCGGAGGCCTCGGCAACGATGGCCGGGTCGGTGTAGTGAGTGGTGGCGAGCACGATGGCACGGGCGCGCGAGACGGCCTCTTCCCGATCCAGCGGATTATTCTCCACGTCAAGCGGTTTTGCGCCGCTGCGCATGAAGATGCCCGAGCCGACAAAGACAGTCTCAGCGCCAAGCTGCATCATGAGGGCGGCGTCAGCCGGAGTCGCTATGCCGCCAGCGGAGAAGTGAGGAACGGGGAGCTTGCCGGTCTTTGCGACCATGCGGATGAGCTCATACGGCGCGCCGTGGACCTTGGCGGCGTTATAGAGCTCTTCGTCGCCGAGGACGGTCAGTGCCTTCATCTCCCGGACGATCTGCCGCATATGCTGAACGGCATGAACGACATCGCCGGTACCGGGCTCGCCTTTGGTGCGGATGAGGGCGGCACCTTCAGCGATGCGGCGGAGTGCCTCGCCGAGGTTGCGGGCGCCGCAGACAAAGGGGGTGGTGAAGGCGTGCTTATCGATGTGATACGTCTCGTCGGCCGGGGTGAGGACCTCGCTCTCGTCGATGAAGTCGACGCCGAGGTGCTGCAGAACCTGAGCTTCGGCGAAATGGCCGATACGGGCCTTGGCCATGACCGGGATGGAGACGGACTCGATAATACGGCGGATGAGCTTAGGATCGGCCATGCGGGCGACCCCGCCCTCAGCACGGATCATGGCTGGAACGCGCTCGAGAGCCATAACGGCGACAGCGCCGGCCTCTTCCGAGATGCGTGCCTGCTCCACGTTCATGACATCCATGATCACGCCGCCTTTAAGCATCTCGGCGAGTCCGGTTTTGAGGCGAAGACCGGTGGAGTTGAAGTGACCGTTGCTCGTCTGCTCTGCCATGGTGTGGCCTCCTCCTGGACCGCCAGATGCCGGTCGCGGGCTGGTATAGCGCGCTTATGCGCGACTGTAACCAGACTGCTAGTCTAGCAGTTCCGCTCCGGCGATCTCTCCGGTTCTGCGAAACCTATCTCGATACCCTCACAGAGATTTCGCCGCACTTTCACACGAGCGTCACAGATGGTCTAAACGCAAGGCTGAAGCTAAAGTAAGACGCGCCGCTGGAGGTCCCTCCATGTCCGCAGAGATGTCCGTTGCCGAGTTGACCATTGTTATTCCCGCCAGGAACGAGGCAGCTATGCTGCCGGGGCTGCTGCGCTCGCTGATACGGCAGGATCTTCCGCAGATGAGCCAGATCCCAATCCTTGTCGCCGACGCGGGATCAACCGACGGCACGGTGGGGGTCGCGCTCAGCTTTCAAGACCGCTTAGCTGTTGCGGTGGTTGAAGGCGGTCTGCCAGCGGTGGGACGCAATGCCGGAGCGCGCCTGGCGACAACGCCCTACCTGCTCTTTCTCGATGCCGACGTGGAGCTTACAGACCCCACGATGCTGCGACGCGCTCTGGCTGCGATGCGGCGACGACAACTGCATCTCGTCACGGTAAGCATCGGGTGCCGGCACGGCAGTCTACTTGATGACGCGCTCTTCGCCGGCAACAATGCCATACAGCAGATCGGGTCCTTTCTCAAGCCCTTCGCGACCGGCATGTTCATGCTGTTCGACGGTCAAGTCTTCCTCGACCTTGGCGGCTTCAACGAGAGTGCGCTCTTCGCCGAGGACTATCTGCTCTCAAAGCAGATAGCCACGGACCGCTTCGGCATTGTGAAGGGAAAGATCGTCACTACAAACCGGCGCTTCCGCAAGCTTGGACACGCGCGTATGGTCTCGCTGTTCTTCAGGACGATGCTGCATAGCTGGGATGAGTCCTACTTCCTGCGCGATCACGACTACTGGCGCGAAGCTCTGTAGCCGTCTACTTGCCCTCTCTATCAGGCGGGCTCAACGTCAGTGGCGGCGCGAAGATGAAGCAGACCGGGATCGATGACGATCCAAAGCCCGGAACATCGCGAGAGGACCTCGCCCTTTAGGTTCAGGAGCTCTGCTTCGTGGAAAAGCTTCCGGCCCTCGCGGCGCTGAAAGCGGCCCAGCAGGCGCATCTCAGAGCCGATCGGCGCGGGCCGAAGGTACAAAACATCCATTTGCCGCGTCATGGCTATGACGCCGAGCGGCTTGTTCAGCTTGCTCATCGCCTCATCGAGCAGAGTGGCGATGATACCGCCATGTACGTATCCGGGCGGCCCCTGATAGCGCTCGTCGAGTGTTACAGAGGCGAGCGCCGTATGGGCCTCACTATCGATCGCAAAGGTAAGGTGCAGACCTTCCGGATTCCTGGGGCCACAACCGAAGCAGTAACCGGAGAGCTCGTCGACGGATTGGTCCATTTGATTTGCTCGATTCATTTGGTCTAGGGTCACAGCTTCCATGCATCCAGCGTATCTGAATCAGCAGGCACGCTTGCTTGCGAGCTGTCACCGATTAGGGAGCGCAGATCTGATCATGACTTGCAGACCTCGAGGATCTCTACCCCGAAGCGATCGATCTTCTCCTGGGTGAGGCCGTTGACGCCGAGCAGCTCCGGAACCGACCTTGGCTGCGCCAGAACGAGACCTCGCAGGGTAGCCGAGCCAAGAACGAAGAACTGTGGCATGCCGATCCGCTCGGAGGCCTCGCGCCGCCAGTCGCGCAGACGCGTCTCGAGCGCCTGCTGTTCGGCGGTGAGCGCCTCCGGCTCTGGCGATGGTTGTGGCGTTTTGTCCGCGGGAGCCGGACGTGTATGAGGCGGCAAGCTCTTCCGCGGCGCGGGCGCGGGCTGCGGAGTGTCGCCCGCTGCGTCTCCGCGAAGAGTCGCCAGCACATCGGCTCCGTAGCGATCCAGCTTCTCGGGGCCGACACCCGCGACCTCTCGCATCGCACTCAGGGTTGTTGGTGCCGCCAGTGCGAGGGCTCGCAGGGTCTTATCGCCAAATACGATAAAGGCCGGCTTGCCGGTCTTTGCGGCTTCAGTCTTTCTCCAGGCGCGCAGCCTGTCTTCGAGTGTCTTCTGCTCGGCCGAAAGCGGCTGATCCGGCGTGGAGGTTTGCTTTCCGGCTCGACCGGGGCGACCAGATCGGCTGCCCGCACTCGGTGCGGCTTCTATCTCCAACCGGAGCGTCACCAGCAGGTCTCCCTCGTCCGGAGAGCGGCCCTCGTGCGTGAGGATGGCTTTCTTATAGCTGATCTGGCGGCCTTCCGGGTTGGTGAAGATGTCGGCCGCCAACGTTAGAAATCCGGCACGCGCCAGGCCGTCGAGCAGACCGTCGAAGATCTTGCGATCTTTGGTAAGCGCGAGGTCGGTGAAGAGCTTTCCTGTCGATCGGCTGCTGCCCTCAAGCGCACGCAGGATGGTTCGCAGCGAGCGCTGTTCGTCGGGGGGGGCGGCCCGAAAGCTCTGCGCGGCGGTGCTCTCGGGGGAGCAGAACTCACACCGGCCGCAAGGGCGCAAACCGTCCTCCGGGTCGCCG
>CAXTJC010000170.1:0-6668 GCA_964244225.1 uncultured Acidobacteriaceae bacterium | reverse complement strand
CGCGTCTATCCGGCTCGTCCGCGGCCGGCGCGCACGGCATTTCAGCGCGACCGCGAGCGCATCATCCAGTCGCGCGCCTTCCGCCGGCTTGCGGGTAAGACACAGGTCTTCACCAGCCGTGCCTCCGATCACTTCCGTTCACGCCTGACACACACCATTGAGGTCGCTCAGATCGCGCGCGACGTTGCGGAGAGGCTCGGCTTGAATGAAGATCTGGCGGAGACTCTCGCGCTCGTCCACGATATCGGGCACCCTCCCTTCGGCCATGCGGGCGAGCGCGCGCTCGACGAGTGCCTGCAACGGCACGGTCTGCGCTTCGATCACAACCTGCACGCCCTACGCATCTGCGAGCACTTCGAGCAGCGCTACGCGGCGCATCGCGGCCTGAATCTCACGCTGGGCGTCCGCGAAGGCATCATCAAGCACTCGCGCGATTACACAGCCGCGCAGTATCCCGAGCTCACTCCGTACCTCCTCGACCAGCGCCCGCCGCTCGAAGCGCAGATCATCGACCTTGCCGACGAGATCGCGTATCTCACGGCCGACCTCGATGATGGCCTGGAGTCCGGCCTGCTCGAGATCAGCCACATTCGCCGGCACGTCTCGCTCTTTGAACAGTGCTTTACTATGGTCGAGCGCCTGTTCCCCGGCAGCAGTGAAAAGTCCCTCTTCAATGAAGCGCTGCAATGGATGCAGAACACGCTCACGGACGATCTCGCCGCGAGCACTGCCGCGAACGTTACTGCGATCGACGCCCAGTCGCTTGAAGACATACGGCGACACCCGACGCGGCTCGCGCTCTTCTCGCCCGCCGTCGAGCAGCAGCGGCTTGAAGAGAAGCACTATCTGTATCACTCGCTCTACAGCTGCGCGCACCTCACGCTCGAGCATGATAAGGCAGAGGAGGTCATCAAGGCCCTCTTTGACTTCTGGATCGACGACCCGCAAGAGCTGCCACAGGGATACATCGACGAGATCGCAGACGAGGGTCTGGCGCGTGTCGTTGCGGACTACATCGCCGGCATGACGGACAGCTTCATCCTCGACCAGTATGCCTTGATCAAGCGCGCTGTCCGGCGTTGATCTGTGTTGCATGACGCGCGCAGCCTCGAGCGTCAATCCGCTACCATAGCCCGTATGTCTCAACACCAGAAGCGCGCTCTCGTTACCGGAGGCGCAGGCCTCATCGGCTCCCATATCGTTGATCTTCTACTGCGTGAAGGCTGGACCGTCCGCATCCTCGACAACCTGGAGCCGCAGACCCATAAGAACGGCAAGCCCGAGTGGGTGAACGCCGCCGCTGAGTTCCGTCAGGGCAACGTACAGGACGCAGACACCATGCTCTCTGCACTGCAGGACATCGATGTCGTCTTTCACGAGGCGGCCTACGGCGGTTACATGCCGGAGATGGCCAAGTATGTTCTCGTCAACAGCTTTGGCACCGCACAGATGCTGGAGCTGATCCGAGATCATCAGCTACCGGTCAGGAAGGTAGTGGTTGCCAGCTCGCAGGCCGTCTACAGCGAGGGCGCGGCGGAATGCCCGGAGCACAGCGCCGTGGTTCCGCTGCTCCGTCCCGCCGAGCAGCTGCGCAGCGGCGACTTCAGCGTGCATTGCCCACTCTGCGGCAGGCCGACAACCTCGATTCCCACACCGGAAGCTACGCCCGGCGGCGGCGAGACCGTCTACGCGCTCACCAAGGTCGATCAGGAGCGGCTCGTCCTGCTGTGGGGCAAGCAGACCGGCATCCCCACCGTGGCTCTGCGCTACTCCTGCACCTATGGTCCGCGGCAGTCGCTCTTCAACCCCTACACCGGCGTAATCGCAATCTTCTGCACGCGTCTACTCAACCATCAGCCGCCGGTTATGTACGAGGACGGCGGCCAGACGCGCGATCTCTGCTTCGTCGAAGACATCGCCCGAGCCAACCTGCTTGTGGCAGAGTCGGACAAGCTCGATGGCCTGCCTGTAAACGTCGGCAGCGGCCGCGCCACCAGCGTTCGCGATCTCGCAACGATTATCGCCGGCCAGCTCGGAGTCGATCTCGCCCCGCTGGCTCGCGGGGAGTTCCGCCCCGGCGAGATCCGCTCGCTCATCTCGGATATCAGCCGCATTCGCACCATCGGCTATGAGCCGCAGACCTCGATTGAACAGGGAATTGCCCGCTATGTTGCATGGATCAAGACGCAGGGTTCGGTCGAAGACTACTTCTCAAAGGCTGAGGCCGGACTTCGCGCGAAGGGTATCGTGCAGAGCGTCAGCGCCTGAGACCGATTCGTTGCCAAACCACTAGAGTCCCTTCTGGCGACTCGCGCGTCTATCCCGCAGGAGTTTCCGTGCCGCTCCCTTGCCGCCGATCAACGATTGCGCGCAGCACCGCAAGAAGGGCGCACAGCCGCGCAAGCTGGATATGTCTGCCTGCGGTGTGCCTGCTTGTATCCGGCTTTCGGCTCTGGGCTGCTCAGGCTTCGCCCCAAACTTCTCCCCAGTCCGCCGGAAACGTGGTGAGCGGACACGTTATAAATGCCCGGACTGGTGCCGCCATGGCACGAGTGCTGGTGCAGGCAAACGGCCGCTCGGTCTTTACCAATGCAGATGGACGCTTCCAACTCAGCGATACTTCTCCGATAGCCGGCGTGCAGTTTACCAAGCCGGGTTTTTCTCTCAGCCCGGAGCAACGCGACCCCACCGGCGTTCCCGTTGCCGGAGCGGTCGACGCAAACTCGATCGAGGTCGCTCTATGGCCGGAGGCCGTTCTTGCCGGTACAGTAACATCGCCCGAAGGAGAGCCGCTCCCCCGCATTGCTGTGACCGCGCAACGGTCTCTGTTTCAGAATGGCGTTCGACAGATCCAGACCTCGGGCTTTACCACCACAGATGTGCACGGAGCCTTTCGCCTGCCGGTTCCCGCTGGCAGCTACGTCCTTCAGACTCGATATGCGGCGCCTGACTTCAGCCGCTCGCAGGCTGTTCTACCGGCTCAGTCTCCGAGCCATACGGCCAACGACGCTACCGGAACCATCGCCGTCGTGAGCGGGCAGGAGCTTCACGTCGATCTTCACCCGCAACTTGCCGCCACCGTCCATGTCACGATTCCTTTCGAGGCAGGCGCCTCTCAGCGCAGCCCCGCGATTACGATCACGACGATAGACGGGGCAAGCTACCAGCCCGCTCGCCGCCTGACGCCCGACGGCCTGGTGCTCGATCTGCCTGCCGGGACCTACCAGATCGCTGCGCGCCTGGCAGCTCCGGATGGGGAACGCGCCGGCAGCGCCACCTTCAATGTTCCCGATCACGACGCAACCGCGCCGCTGCTGCATCTGGAGCCGCTTCCGGCCATACCTATTGCCGTCTCCGCCGACCCTACCTCCGCGGCCAATCTGGATGGCAGCGTCTCCTCCCCGCCCGATGCTTCCGCTCTCAACCTCCAGCTTGAGCCGATCGGAATGAGCTCGACTGAGTCCGGAAGTCAGCCTATTCGCGGTCTTCGCGGAGTCAATGGAACCGCCTTCGCCGCTCCGCCCGGGTCCTACCGCCTGACTGGCGGCGAGGGTGGAGGATGGACGGTGCAGACAGCGAGCTTTGGCGGCGTCGATCTGCTCCGGAATGCTCTCGTCCTTGGCCCGAATGCCGGTGCTGAACCCATTCGCATCGTCGTGAGTCGAGCCAATGGGACTCTCTCGGGAGTGACTATGATTGCTGGCAGACCCGCGGCCTGCTGGATTATCTTTTCAGGAGACGCGGGGACCTTGCCTCGATTCTTCGTTCGCCGCAGCGAGGCCAACGGCCAGTTCAACCTCTCCGGCCTGCCGCTCAGGCGCCTTCGCCTGCTCGCCCTGCCGCTGCTCTCGCTTGCCGACTTCGGCGACCCAGCCGTGCTCGATGCGTTCCATACCTACGTGCAGGCGGTCTCGGTCACGTCGTCATCGTCGGCCTCTCTCAGCCTGGACGCTGTGCCGGCTCACGAGCTTTATCCATGAAGACGTTCCGCCTCACCAACTGCCTGTTGCTGCTGGCAGGGATCGTATTCGCAGATAGCCCATGTCTCTCCCAGAGCTCGGCCGCGAAGCCGCAGTTTCACGTGACCGGTGTTGTGCTGCGTGCCGATACAAACGTTCCGGTCTCCCGGTGTCATCTGTCGATGCGTCCCGAGGGTCAGGATGCAGGCCGCCGCCGAGGTTCCCCAAACTCCGATCTGCTCACCGTCGACACGGATCCGCAGGGCCGCTTTGCCTTCGATCTGCCGGCTGAAGGCAGCTGGCAGCTCAGCGCCTCCGGCACCGGCTACCGGACGCAGTTCTACAACGAGCACGAAGGCTTCTCCAGCGCCGTTGTCCTTCGCTCCGGCCTCCCTGCGCCGTCCCTTGTCTTTCATCTCGAACCCGACTCCACTCTTTCGGGCTTCGTCCGCGATGAAGCGGGTGAACCTGTGCGGAGCGCCCTTCTGTTTCTGCAGCTTGCGACCCAGGTGCAGGCCGGAGGCGGCCGCCGCCAGCGCGCCATGACAGATGATCGCGGGCACTACGAGATCGCAGGCATCGCCCCCGGCAGTTATCGGATCTCCGTCCAGGCAACGCCCTGGTACACCACCGGGGGCCAGGCGAAGGCAGGGGATCCGGTCTTCGATGTCGTCTATCCGCTCACCTGGTACCCCGGCGTCTTCGAAGCTGATGCCGCCGGCGAGATCAGCCTGCACGACGGCGCGGCGCAGCAGATTGACTTTAATCTGCTGCCTGTTCCGGCCGGCCATCTCCGGCTCTCCGAGATTCCGCGTTCCAACCCTTCACTGCAGGTCGCTGGACCTACAATCGAGCGAATCGAGAATGGGCCGGGCGGCGGTATTTTGACACAGCTTTCTGGCTCCTCCGGACAGACTGATCTTGGCGGTCTTGCTCCTGGACTCTACCGTGTGAGCCAGCCGCAGGCTGATGGCCAGGTGTCTACCTCCTTCGTACATGTCTCCGCCGGCGCGACTATCTCGCTCTCGCCGGCCGGCTCCGCCGGTACTGCTGATGTGATCTTCCACATGCAGGGAGACGACCGATCCGACCGATCGCTGATCAATCTGACCGATACCGTAGGCGGCGCGGTATTTACCAGCTTCTCCGGAGGCAGCTTCGGCCTTCGCCGGCGTCCACCGCCGCAGGACAATGCGGCGATCGAGACAGCCCCGGCAGAGCGCCGCCTCAGCGTGCCCGCCGGCCGCTATCAGGTGACGCTCGATGGAGACCCTGAGCTCTCTCTCACGTCCATGGCGCTCAAGGGAAAGCCCATAGCCGGCCGGATTGTTACACTTACGGGCGGACCGGCAGCCCTCACGCTCAACGTAGCTCGCGGCCGGGTTCACGTCAGCGGACACGCCATACTCGCGGGAAGACCGGTCGAAGGAGCCATGGTCCTGCTTGTACCTACCAGCTTTGGCCAGGCCGGCGCGATCGATCTCGTGCGACGCGACCAGAGCAATACGGATGGCAGCTTCGAGCTGGCTGATGTGATCCCGGGTGATTACATCCTTCTCGCCATCGACCACGGTTGGTCCATCAACTGGCACGACCTCTCCACACTCAGCCGGTATCTCCTGCAGGGCGTACCGCTCTCATTGCAGCCCCAGAGCAGGCTCCAGCAGGAGATAGCCGCGCAAGCTCCCTAGCCGCCCAATCAGATAGGCTGCCCCAGCATTTCTCCTGAAGGTGTACCCCGGACCACATCAGTCCATGCCATTTTCTCTCAAGGAAAACGGCCTCCACTGTAGTCGAACAGCGGCACAGCATCAGGAGAAATGCTTTATACGGTTCTGTAACCGCGCCAGACTCTCTGCAGCAGGATGAATCGCTTCTTTAGTGAGAGCAGCGGCCGGCGGCGCGCCAGAAACAGGCCAAAGAGCAGGCCGTATTCCATTACGTGGCGCAGAAACAGCGCCGGAATCGCCAGCACGACGCCACGCCCACGATACTTGCGCAGCAGCTGAAAGCGCGCTTCATGGAACCCGAGAACGCGCATGCTCGACCAGCCGGAGCTCTGCGTGCGGCCGTCGTGAACCACCGCATCTGTCTTCAAAACGCCGAGCTTATATCCCTGCCGGGCCGCTCTCCAGGCCCAATCTAGGTCGCAATCGGAGAAGGGAAAGAGCGTCGCATCGATCCCGCCCAGCGTCTTCCAGGCATCCCGCTTTATGAGCAGCGGACTGGTGTAGACAACATCGGCCGTAAACCACTCCGCTCCATCCGTAACGTGTTTCACTGCCACAAATCGTGGCAGTGAAAGCCGCTTCGAGATCTCGCGGCCAAGCACAAACGAGGTCACGGTCGGGAACGACATGCCCCATCCACCGGCAGCGCCCGAGTGCAGCCGGACCGTAAAGCCCATAGCCGCCAGATCCGGCTTGCGCCGAAGCAGCTGCATTGCGGATTCGATTGGCTTTGCACTCGAGACCCAGTTATCCGTCTCATAGAGGAAGATGAACTCGAGGTTGGGGAACAACGCAAGAGCTCGCTCGCAGCCACGGTTGACCCCCGCGGCAAACGATGTATCCTCTCCGGCACTCGCCTCCACAACCTCCAGCCGCACCTCTGGATTCTCCTGCGTAAAGGTGACCAGCCACTCGCGGCTGCCGTCCGTCGATCCAGCGTGGAAGACAACCATCGCATACTCCAGCGGATCCTACCGGA
>CAXTJC010000169.1:0-6696 GCA_964244225.1 uncultured Acidobacteriaceae bacterium | reverse complement strand
ACGGGCAGATCTTCGATCCCAGCACGACCCGGACCGTCAACGGCATCCGCTGCCGCACGGCCTTTGCGGGAAATGTCATTCCCACTGCGCGGTTCAGCACGGTTGGAAAGAATATCGCCAACTTCTTTCCCGCCCCGACCAACGGCGCTCTGAACAATAACTTCTCCTACGCCTCCTCCTCAGCGGAATACAACACCACCTACTCCGTTCGCGTTGATCATTCCATCGGCAGCAAAGATAAACTCTTCGGCACCTACAGCACCCGTGAAAACACGCGGTACAATCCGCAGAACCTGACACTTCCCCCGCCGGTCGATCCCAACGTTCAAACGCAGGACTTCATCACACACTTCGGGCGCGCCGGCTGGGATCATATCTTCACACCGAATGTCCTCAATCATCTGAATCTTGGCTTCAACCGATCGAACTCGATCAACGGCTCCATTGAAGCCGCCTCCGGGACTAACTACAATCCGCAGCTCGGCACACCGTTCAGCGCCGGTTTTCCACGCGTCGATGTTGGCGGATATGTCTCACTGAGCCGTAACCAGCTCGGCGACAACGTCGATAATGGTATCCGCGTCAACGATTCGGTAAGTTGGCAGAAGGGCCGGAACAGCTTCAAAATCGGTGGAGATTATCGCTATCAGCAGTACTCGCCCCTAGCGCAGGACCAGATCAACGGCTATCTCAGCTTCCAGGGCGGCGAGTCGAGAGCGACCCAGACCGGCGCCTACTTTACCGGAACCGGCAACGGCTTTGCCAGTCTCCTGCTCGGTACTGGCGATGACGCCCAATCGCGGGTTCCATCTCACCAGCCGCGCTGGATCTCCAACTACTGGGCCGGCTTTCTCCAGGACGACGTCAAAGTCACCAAGAACCTTGTCCTCAACCTGGGCGTTCGCTACGACGTCGATCAGCCCCGCCGCGAGGCCACCAACAGCACCTCCAACTTCTCGCTCACGGCGACCGACCCAAAGAATGGTTTACCCGGAGCCATGATCTACGGCACCACCTGCACCCACTGCAATAAGCGATGGGCCGATACCTGGTATAAGGACATCGCTCCCCGTATTGGCTTCGCCTACACGCCCTCCGCGCAGAACGGCACCTTTGTCATCCGCGGTGGCTTCGCTACCCTCTACGGCCCGCTGCAATACTCGGACTTCGGCGGCAGCACCATCACGGGTTACACCGTCCAGACCCAGCAGGTCTCGAACGGCTTTGATCCCGCCTTCTCCGTCGATGGCGGCGTGACCCCGCCAAATCCAGGTTCCAATCTCGATCCCGCCTTCTTCGATAACGGCAACGCGAATGCGCCGCTGCCGGTCACAGCCAGCTATATCCAGGCCTCCTATGGTCGCCCCGCCCAGATCAACCAGTGGAACCTGCAGGTCCAGCAAGAGCTCGCCAAAGACCTCATCATGACGCTCGGCTATATCGGCTCGTCCGGATCGCACCTTCGGTCGGGCGTGCAGAATATCAACAACATGCCGCTGTCGAACTTCAGCCGCGGAGATTCATTGCTCAGCTATGATCTCGCGACCAATGGTCTGGCAACCCCGTATGCAACCTTCAACGGTAACGTCCAGCAGCGGCTTCGGCCTTTCCCGCAGTATGGCTACATCGCCACTGACTGCTGCATCCAGAACGTTGGGCACTCGTCCTACGATGCGCTCGTTGCATCATTGGAGCGTCGCTTCACCGCCGGCTTCAATCTCCAGGCTTCCTACACGTGGGCCAAGAGCATCACGAACGCCGACTCTCTCCTCCCTGGAATCAATGGCGGCATCAACCAGGAGCAAAATCCCTTCAACTCAAAAAGTCAGAAGTCCCTTTCTATTCAGGACATTCCCAATACCTTTGTCGTGAGCTACCTCTACGAGCTTCCCTTCGGACAGAACAAAGCCTTCCTTAACTTCAGCAATCCGATTGCACGCTCGTTGGTCAGTGGCTTTGAAATTGGCGGTGTGCAGCGCTATCAGTCCGGCCAGCCCATCTCCTTTCAGGGAGCGACCGGAGTCCCAGGCTGGGATAACTTCATCGCCTACAACCGCGTTCCAGGCTCGAGTTTTGCAAGCCATGCACGGCACGGCCATATTGATCCTTTCCGTAACCTCAAACTCGGAGGCAAGGCCACAGGTCCTGACCCGAATGTGGACTCCGAGTTCAATGGAATTGCGGTCCCGCTCGCCCCGAACGGTCAGCCGGACAATCCCGGCTATGCCGCTCTTCAAACTGCGCCTGCCTTTAGTGATCCCAACAACGCAGATAACCGCCGTCTGCGAACCGTGGTCGCAGGAACTGGGCCCACGGCAGATAACGGTGGATATCAGTTCGGTAACGTTCCACGCGTTACTGGTGAGTCGCGAAACTATCGTTACGTCAACGAAGACTTCAGCTTCCTGAAAAAGACACCCATCACTGAAGGAACAACCCTGTTCCTGAAGATAGAAATGCTGAACGCCTTCAACCGCCACATCTTCGGTTCTCCAAACGATAATGTGTTCAACCAGCCCGGGAATGTCGGGTTCGGCGTTCCGACAGGAGTGATCAATGCATCGCAGGGAGGGTTCTCACGTGTCATTCAATTGACTGGCCGTGTTGTCTTCTAGGTCGGATCCACTACTCGTGTCGTATCCTGCACTCCACGGTAGAGAGACATCCCATCTCTCTACCGTTCTCTTTTCCATGCCGCGCCGTTCTCACCCTCGTTACGTCACTCGCACGCTGGCATTCGCGCTCGCAGCAGGCATCGCTTCCGCGCCGGCCACCGCACAGAAAGCACCCGCCACCCTCGCTCAGGCCAGAGATCTGCGGGCCCGCGGCGATCTCCCATCTGCCGCCGCTACCCTCGATACTCTTCTCATCGCCGACCCGGACAATGTCCCCGTTCTCACCGAACTTGCCCGCGTAAAGCTCGACCAGGCCGATCAGCCCGCCGCCGAAGCCCTGCTCGCCCGCGCCCTCGCCGCCAGCCCCAACTCTCCCGAAGCCAACGATCTCCTCGGCTCTCTCCTGCTCAAAGCCAGACACTATCCGGAGGCCATGGACCACTTCGAGACCACCCTCGCCATTGCGCCGCACGATGAAGCCGCTCGCGCCGGCGAGTTCCAGGCCGCCACCTCCCTCGCTCTCGAGACCAAAGCCGCCGGCAACGCGGAGGCCGCCCTGCTCTGCCTCGATCACGCCGCCGCACATCTGCCCGGCAACGTCGATCTCCTCACCGACATCGGCATCGTCGCCGGCGATCTCCATCTCTTTCGCCGCGCCGACCACGCCCTCACCCAGGCGCTTGCGATCGATCCGCAGAACACGCGCGCCCTCTATGCCGCCGGCCGCGTCGCCACTGACGCCCAGCATCTTCCCGAAGCCGAGACGTACCTCCGCGCCTATCTCGCCCTCAAGCCTGATGACGCCACCGCCCACTTCGGTCTCGGCCGCGTCCTCGCCACGGAGCTCAAGACCACAGACGCAAAGGCCGAGTTCGAGCGTTCCATAGCCCTTCAGCCCGTACAGAGCGAGTCCTTCTACCAGCTCGGCGTCCTCGCCGCGAACGCGCACAACGACACAGAGGCCGAGATCCTCTTCCGCAAGACCCTCGCCCGCGACCCGCACCACGGCGGCGCCCTCACCGGCCTCGGCCAGATCGCCTACCGCCGCAAAGACTACCCCGCTGCGCAGACCTCGCTCGCCGCCGCCGTCAGCGCCGCCCCCGACTACCAGCCCGCTCACTACTATCTCGGCCTCACCCTCGCCCGGCTCGGCCAAAGCGCCGCCTCCGCCCGCGAACTGGACCGTGCCGCCCAGCTTACGCAGCAGCAGCAATCAAAGGCCGCCCCCGAGCGCAGCGAAGCCAACTCTCCATAGCGCACAATAACCTTTATCTTGGTTGTCATCCCGTAGGGATCTGCTGCTGTGCTCTCCAGATCCTGTTCTTATTGGTGTAGAAGCGTCATCTCGACCGGAGCAAGACGGCCCCTTCGTCTTGCGAAGTGGAGAGACCTGCAGTTCGCTCGGACCGGCGACACACCTTCAAAAGAAGGTTATAGGCTTGTAGTTGAAACAATCAGAATCAGTTACAAATAACCGGAGACCACAAATGACTTCTCCTCACCGGCAGACCGTATCAAGCGCTCTCTGGCGTCTCACCCTCAGCCTCGCCGTCGTGCTGTTCTCTCTCTATCCGCTGGCAGCCCCCGCGCAGATCACCTCCTCCGCCCCACCCTCCTCCGCAACCATTCACCTCCGCATCACCCGCCCTGCCACGCCGCAGGTTATCCCACCCACCGTCTTCGGCAGCTTTCTCGAGCCCATCGGTCACGCCGTCTACGGCGGCCTCTGGGCCGACGTCATCGAGAACGGCTCCTTCGAGGAAGGCCTCTGGTCTCTCGGCAACCTCGACACCATGCTGCGCGAGCGCCCCGAGCTTCGCCGCGCTTCGCAGCTCGGTCTGCCCACACCCTGGGAGCCGCTCCACGCCGCTGACGGCCACCGCTATCAGCCCGTCCGCGGAGACGCCGCCAACGCCACCCAGTCCCTCCTCATCATGAGCCTACCCGGCAAGGAAATCGGCATCCGCCAGCGCGTCTACCTGCCCGCGCAGCGCGAACTGCACTACACCGGCGCCCTCTGGATCAAGCACGTCCGCGGCGGCGACTCGATCCGCATCTCTCTCCGCCGCCACGCCCACCCGGAAGACATCCTCGCCGCCACATCTGTAACCGCAAGCGCTACAGACTGGACCAAGACCCCGTTTTCTCTCGATCTCAAACCCGACCAGCTCTCCCTCCTCGAGCCCGCCGACCTCACGATCTCGCTTGAAGACGACGCCCGCGCCCTGGTCGATCAGGTCACGCTCCAGCCCGCGGATAACATCGCCGGCATGGATCCCGACATGATCCACATGCTTCAGGATCTCCACTCGCCGCTCCTTCGCTTCGGTGGCAACTTCACCTCCGCCTACGACTGGAAGGACGGCATCGGCCCCGTCGACAAGCGCGTTCCCAAACTCAACTTCTCCTGGGGCATCCCCGAGTACAACACCTTCGGCACCGATGAATTCCTCCGCCTCTGCGAGCTCATCCACGCCCAGCCGCAGATCGCCCTCAACCTCGGCACCGGCACACCGGAGGCCGCGGCCGACTGGGTCCGCTACGTCGACGCACACTTCGGCGACCACGCCGGCGGCCTGCTCTGGGAGCTCGGCAACGAGCTCTGGGGCGACTTCCAGATCGGCTATCCGTCGCAAGAGCGCGTCGCCGCCGTCACCCGCGCCACCAGCGAAGCCGTCCGCGCCGTCGATTCACACGCCCGCTTCATCGCCACCGGAGCCGACGAAGATCACTTTGAAAGCTGGAACGCCGCCCAGCTCTCGAACCCGCCCGGCACCTTCCAGTTCCTCTCCACCCACTTCGTCGTAAACCCCGACGTGCAGCTCCGCCCCGCCCCCGATGACTTCCGCACCATGGCCTCGCTCGCCCTTCCCATCGGACTCAGCAAACAGCTCCACGCCATGCACGACCAGATCGAAGCCTCGCCGCACAAGGGCCAGGTCACCACCGCCTTCACCGAGTGGCTCATCATCGGCGGCGGCGACACCGCGCCCAACTACTCCAATCTCGGCGGCGCCCTCTTCGCCGCCGGCTTCCTTAACACCATCCTGCGCGACTCCGCCATCGTCCCCATCTCGGACATGACCGGCAACGTCGAGTTCGGCGGCATCTGGAAGAAGCGCGGCCAGGTCTATCCGGCGCCCGCCTACTGGGTGCTGCGCGCCTACGCCACCGCCGCCCCGCACACCCTGCTCAGCGTGCAATCCGACGGCCCCACCTACACCGTCAGCCACGGCGTCCAGCGCCTCCCAGAGATCGCCAACGTCCCCTATCTCGACGTCACCGCTGCTGCATCCGAAGATGGCAAGCGCCTCCTCCTCTTCTGCGTCAATCGCAGCCTCACCACCGCCGCCCACGCCGAACTCGACCTCTCCGGCATCAAGCCCGCAGCAGGCCCCATGCGCGTCACCGCCCTCGAAGCCGAAACCATCCTCGCTGAGAACACCGAAGAAGACCCCGACGCAGTCAAGCCCACCACGGCCACCGAATCCATCAAGCCCGGCAAGCTCACCCACACCTTCCCCAACGCCAGCGTCACCGTCCTCGAAATCCCACTCGCCGCAAAGTAGCGAGCTCTTCGTTTGTCATTCTGACCCTGAGCGAAGTCGAAGGGGAAGAATCCCCGCATTGTGTCTCGGGCTGCAACGCGCCTGCTGGAACTCCACTCCCAGACATGCGAACTTCCCGCGCGTAGTCGCGAGCCGCTACGATAGAAACGGCCCCAATGACTCGCCGCCAAATCTCGCACCGCACGCTCCTTCTTCAGCATCACAGCGCCATTCTTGGCCTGCTGTTCGCCCTCTGCTGCGGCACTCTCTCCCTCGCCGCCCAGATAACACCACCGCAGACCGCCCCACCCTCCGGCGGCGGCATGACCGTCAACACCGGCGCCGCCCACGCCGCCGTGCTCGATAGCGAACACCGCCCCATCACCGCCGGCGGCTTCGTCAAATCCGGCCCGCACGTCTTCGACGACATCACCGCCAAATCCGGCCTCGCCACCTGGCATCACCAGATGGGCACACCCGCAAAAGACCTCATCATCGAAACTGTCGGCTCCGGTGTCGCTCTGCTCGACTTC
>CAXTJC010000168.1:0-6697 GCA_964244225.1 uncultured Acidobacteriaceae bacterium | reverse complement strand
GCTGCTGGTGAAGACGGCCGTGGACAACTATATGTCCGTGACAGCCGTGACACAGCGGTCGTGGTTTGCCCGCCATCTGAGCATGGATCCAATTCGAGGTGTGTCGCAGTGTGCCGGGCTGTACCTGGCGACGCTCCTCGTGAGCTATGCGCTTGAGTTTCTGCAGACGTACCTGATGCAGTGGACCGGGCAGCGGATTATGTTCGACATGCGGTCGCAGATTTTCCGGCACCTGCAGTCCATGCATGTGGGCTTCTTCGATCGCAATCCCGTGGGACGGCTGGTGACGCGCGTGACCAGCGACGTGGACGCGTTGAACGAGATGTTTACGTCGGGCGTGCTGGCGATCTTTGAGGATGTGTTTGTTCTGCTGTTTATTGTGCTGATCATGCTGCGGATGAGCTGGCCGCTGGCGCTACTGACGCTTTCCGTGCTGCCGGCGATTCTTTATGTAACCAAAGTGTTTCGCAAGCATGTGCGGGAGAGCTACCGGCGGATCCGGACGGCGATTGCGCGGATTAACAGCTACATGCAGGAGCATGTGAGCGGGATGGCGATCGTGCAGCTGTTCAACCGCGAGCAGCGGGCGTATGACGACTTCGCGGCGATCAACCGGCAGCACATGGATGCGTTCAAGGACGCGATTCTGGCGTATGCGCTCTACTACCCGGCGGTGGAGCTGCTGAGCTCGGTTGCGATTGCGCTGGTGATCTGGCGGGGCGGGCTGAGCGTGCTGCACGGGGCGGTGAGCCTGGGCGTGCTGATCGCGTTTATGCAATACGCGCAGCGATTCTTCCGGCCGATCATGGACCTAAGCGAGAAGTACAACATCCTGCAGGCGGCGATGGCGGCGAGCGAGCGGGTGTTTACGCTGCTGGATACGGAGCCGGAGATTCGGTCGGCGGCGATGACCGAGAGCGGCGACGGGTCGGGACGGGTCGAGTTTCGGAATGTGTGGTTCTCCTACCAGAGCTTCCCTGCGGAGGACGGGGCCTTGCTCGCGGGTGCGAGTGCGGCGGAGCTGCGGGCGCGGACGGATATCGAGTGGATTTTGCGGGATGTGAGTTTTGTGATCGAGCCGGGAGAGACGGCGGCGATCGTAGGGCACACGGGCGCGGGCAAGACGACGATTACGGCTCTGATGATGCGGTTCTACGATGTACAGCACGGGGCGATTCTGATTGATGGTGTGGATGTGCGCGAGCTGGAGCTGATGGCGCTGCGGCGGCGGTTTGGCGTGGTGTTGCAGGATCCGTTTCTGTTTACGGGAACGATTGCGACGAATATTCGGCTAGGTTCCTCGTGGATTACGGACGCGCAGATGGAGCGGGCGGCGGATGACGTGAATGTGGGCGACTTTATCCGGTCGCTGCCTATGGCGTTTGACGAGCCGGTGACGGAGCGCGGGGCGACACTCTCTACGGGGCAGAAGCAGCTGATCAGCTTTGCGCGGGCGATGGCGCATGCGCCGGGGATCTTGATTCTGGATGAGGCGACGAGCTCGGTCGATACGGAGACGGAGCTGCGGGTGCGGGCGGCGCTCGAGCGGATGATTACGGGACGGACGAGCGTGTTAATCGCGCATCGGTTGTCGACGATCCAACGGGCAGAGACGATTCTAGTGATGCACAAGGGGCAGCTGCGCGAGCAGGGGACGCACCAGGAGCTGCTGCTGGCGCGCGGGCTCTACTGGAAGCTGTACCAGCTGCAGTACAAGGATCAGGAGCTAGGGTCGGCGGTGGCGGCGGAGTCGGTTCCGGCTCGCTAAAGATCTGAGCGGCGGGTGAGTAGACTCGAGGCGGATGGCTTCGATTTTTCTATCGGCGGGTGAGGCTTCGGGTGACCACTATGGGGCTGAGGTGATGGCGGCAGTACGGGCGCGGGTGCCGGGGGTGAGGTTCTTTGGGCTGGGCGGGCCGGCGATGGCGGCGGCAGGGCTTGATCGGGTGGTGCGTGCGGAGGATGTGGCCGTGATGGGGGTCACGGAGATTCTGCGGCATGTGCCGCGGATTGTGCGGGAGTACCGGCGGCTGGTGGGGGCGATCCGGGCGCGGCGGCCAGCGGTGGCGGTGCTCATTGACTTCCCGGATGTGAACTTTCGGCTGGCGAAGCACTTGCGCCGGATGGGCGTGCCGGTAGTGTGGTTTGTGAGTCCGCAGCTATGGGCGTGGAAGCGACGGCGGTTGCGCTGGGTGCAGGAGCGGGTGGACCGGATGCTGGTGATCTTTCCGTTTGAGGAGAGGTTCTATCGGGCGCGCGGTGTGGCGGCGGAGTTTGTGGGGCATCCGCTGGCGGAGGTGGTGGGTGCGACGGCGAACGGTCGTGGTGTAGAAGCAGATCCCTACGGGATGACAACAAAAAGACAAGCAGAAAAACACCAAACAGAAGAACAGGCAGCAAGACAGAAAGACAAAACACAGACGGGGGTAGAAGAGGTAACAGTGCGGGCCGGTGGGCGAGACGTGGTGGCGCTGCTGCCGGGGAGCCGTTGGAAGGAGGTGGAGGCGAATCTGCCGGAGATGGTGCGGGCGGCGGAGAGGCTGGGGGCGGAGTTCGAGTATGTGCTGCCGGTGGCGTCGACGATTGATCAGGGACGGCTGGAGGGGCTGCTGCGGGAGATGGATTCGACGGCACGGATTGAGTTGGTGGTGGATGCGCGGGCGGCGCTGACGGGGGCGCGGGCGAGCGTGGTGGCGAGTGGGACGGCGACGGTGCTGGCGGCGGTGGTGGGGCATCCGTATGTGGTGGTATACCGGGTGTCGGGGATGACGTTTCGGCTGGCGAAGCGGCTGGTGCGGTATCCGGCGGAGATTGTTGCGGAGCGGGATGCGGGTGGGGTGCTGCCGGTGGCGATGGTGAACCTGCTGGCGGGTCGGCGAGTGGTGCCGGAGCTGATCAATAAGGCGTTTACGGCGGAGCGGGTGGCGGCGGAGTTGCGGTCGCTGCTGGAGGACGGACCGGCGCGGGAGGCGCAAATAGCAGGTCTGCGGGTGGTGCGGGAATCGCTTTGGCCGGACAGGGAGGGCCGGGCGCAGGGCACGGAGCGGGTGGCGGAGGTGGTTGTTGAGTTGATGGAAGAGGCGGCAGCCGAGGGGTAAGTCCGGTTTGGAGCCCTGTGCGTCTAACCTAATGTTGGCGGAAGGTTTCGCCCCCCAAGGATCCTGTGCGCATGCAACGTGCTTTGTGGAGATGTGTGGCTCTCCTAGTCTTCCCTGCCCTGACCGCGACTGTGTTTGCGGCACCACCGCGTGTGCCGCTGCAGGTTAACAGCTATGTCATTACCGCGGATCTGGACCCGGCGGTGAACAAGCTGACCGCGACGGCGGTGGTGAGCTTTACCGCGCTTGATGACCTGACGACGGCAAGCTTTGAGCTGAACAACGGGCTGCAGATCACGAAGCTGACGGATGCGACGCGGAAGCCGCTGCAGAATGAGCGGCTCTCAACGAACTCGACGGTGCGGGTGACGCTGCCGGCGGCGATGGCGAAGAACACGATGACGACGTGGACCTTTGAGTACACGGGCGTGCTGACGGGCGCGGAGACGAGTCCGGTGGAGGGCATCAAGCTGGCGGCGGTGGCGGACCCGGTGAGTATCCTGCTGTATCCGGGGCGATGGTTCCCTATGGTTGGTCTGTTCACGAACCGGTTCACGGCGGAGATGCACATCCGCGTGCCGTCGGACGAGCGGGTGGTGGGGAGCGGATCGGGTGTGAGCGCGGTGAAGAGTCTGCCGGGAAACCGCAGCGAGTACGTCTTCAACTGGGCGAAGCCGGGGTTTCCGGGCACGATTGTGGCGGGCAAGTTTCTGGCTCCAGTGAGTCCGGCGGGCGTGAATAACATCGCGGTGTACACGACAGACAAGCACAAGGCAGATGCGGTCTCGTTTGGGCAGACGGCGACGAAGGAGTTCGAGTTTATGTCTTCGACGTTTGGGCAGCCGGAGTCGGGACGGTTGAACATCGTGGAGCTGCCGGATGACTCAGTGTCTGCTGCGTGGGCGCCGGAGATGGTGGCGATTGCGGGCCGGCGGATCAGCGATCATGCGTCGCAGCGGCTGCTGGCGAATACGATCGCGCACCAGTGGTGGGGGTCTGAGATTTCGCCGGCGACGCTGAACGACGCGTGGATTACGAACGGGATGAGCCGGTATGCGGAGCTGATGTATGTGGAGGACAGCTCGGGCAAGACGGCGTTTGAGACGGCGGTGAATGATGTGTCGGCGGGGGCGCTGGCGTATGACACGGAGCCGCTGAGCACGCTGGGGCGGCTGGATTACTTCTCGCCGCAGTTTCAGTCGATGACGCTCGAGAAGGGCGCGATGATCTTCCACATGCTGCGTTGGGAGATGGGCGACGAGGTGTTCACGAAGTTTCTGCGCGGGTTGCTGAGCCAGTACACGGATAAGAGCGTGCGGAGCAGCGATGTGGAGAAGGTGTCGGAGGCGCAGTCGACGCTGCCGTTCACGCCGTTCTTCGCGCAGTGGGTGGATGGGACGGGTGCGCCGACGTTCACGAACAAGTACACGGTGTTCCGGCTGGGGAGCAATAAAGGATTCCGCACGAGTGGGTCGATCGACCAGGATCTGGATCTGTTCCGGATGCCGGTCGAGCTGCGGATCGAGACGGACGGCAAGACAGAAGTGCGGCGGGTGGATGTGTCCGGGCAGGAGTCGCAGTTCAGCGTGGATACGTTTGGACGGCCGCGGAAGATTACGGTCGATCCGCAGGGATGGCTGCTGAAGAGCACGCCGGATCTGGCGGTAAAGGTTGCCGTGCTGCGCGGACAGCAGCAGGTGGCGCAGGGCGATCTGATTGCGGCACTGGGCGAGTACCAGAAGGCGCTCGACGCGAACAAAACATCATCGCTGGCGGCGTACCGGATCGGCGAGGTGTTCTTCATGCAGCGGAACTACCAGTCGGCGGCGAACAGCTTTCGCGATACTCTGCGCGGAGATGGCGACCCGAAGTGGACTGAGGTCTGGAGCCACGTGGAGCTGGGGCGGATCTTTGATGTGACCGGGCAGCGGGACCGCGCGGTGAATGAGTATCGGCTGGCGGTACAGACGAACGACAATACGCAGGGTGCGGTGAATGAGGCGCGGGCGCTGATGCAGAAGCCGTATGAGCGGCCGAAGACGGATAATTAGAGAATCTTCGCATTGCGTCGTAGGCAGTGCTGGGTTCATAGTTGAGTCATGGATAAAACTATCCGCAGCTTTACGAGTTTTGAAACGATGAAGGTGGCCGAGTATCAAGATTGGCAAAGTAGACCTGCTTCGGAGCGTATGCGCGCGGTTACAGATATAACTCTGATGATCTATCGGATGAGAGAGCCGACTTTAGATGTTCGACGACTTCAAAGAACTCTTACGGTTATTCAGCGGCCTGCGCGTTAGATATTTGATTGTCGGCGGCTACGCCGTTTCCTTCCATGCACAGCCCCGCGCTACCAAAGACATTGATCTATATGTCAGTCCTGATCTTGAGAATGCGAGTGCTGTGCATCGCGCGTTAATAGAGTTCGGCGCGCCACTTTCCGACGTAAAGGTGCAAGACTTTACCGACGAAGGCCAGTTCTTCCGGATGGGCAGAGATCCGGTCATGGTAGATATTCTCTCGCACATAGACGGGGTCAGCTTCGATGATGCATGGGGACGGCGAGTCGAGGCTGTCATTGATTCAGAGACAGGACAGACGGCAATTTTTCTGTCGAGCGCGGACCTAATTGCGTCGAAGCTGGCGGCGGGACGACCGCAGGACCTTGCGGATGTTGCCGCGATTCGGCAAGCGGACCAGACGGAGGATCAATCGTAGCGAAGGGCTTCGATGGGGTCTAACTTAGAGGCCTGGATGGCGGGGATCATGCCGCTGATGGTGCCGACGATGATGAGGATTGTCGTAGCGACGATGACGATGGTGGGAGAGATGAGCAGGTGAATGTCGGCGGCTTCGGCGTTCGAGGCCAAGGCGCTGTAGAGGGTGATGCTGCCGACGGTTTTGGCGATGATGTAGGCGAGCAAGACGCCACTAAGGCCGCCGACGCATGTGATGACCATGGCCTCTGAGAGGAACTGGAGGAGGATGTGGGAGCGGCGGGCACCGAGGGCCTTTTCGACACCGATCTCGCGGGTGCGCTGCTGCACGCTGACGAGCATGATGTTCATGAGGCCGATGCCGGCGATGCCGAGGGTGAGCGCGCCGATGAAGAGCAGAAGGGCCTCGAGCGCGAGCGAGATGAGGCGGAATTGCGAGAGCTGCTGCATGATGTCAGCGACAAAGATCGCGTTGCGGTCGGTGGGACGGAAGGCGTGGGCGGTGCCGAGCAGGACGCGGGTGGCCTGCTGGATCGCGGCGTGATCGCCGTGATAGCTGAACCAGAGGCCGTCGATGTCGCGGGTGTCCTTGATATCCGAGTAGGTGGTGAAGGGGAGATAGACGATGCGGTTGTTGTTGTCGTCACCCTCCTGCATCTTGGCCTTGAGGACGCCGACGACCTCAAAGCTGACGCCGCTGACGCGAATGGTCTGGCCGAGGGCGAAGGCACCCGAGAAGAGCTTCTGCTTGGCTTCAGAGCCGATGACGGCGACGTGGGCGCGCTGCTGGAGGTCGTTCGCGGTGAGCCAACGGCCCTGCGCGATGTCCATGTTCATGATGCCCATGAGCTCGGGGCGGGTGCCGTCGGCCTCCCAGGTATA
>CAXTJC010000167.1:0-6739 GCA_964244225.1 uncultured Acidobacteriaceae bacterium | reverse complement strand
TTCGCGTTCGACGACGTGCACACAATCCCGCCGTGCCGCCCGCAAAACCCCTTCAGCGCCGCCGACGAGTTCATATACGTCACCGGAACCACCGGCATCCGCCCGCTCGCATCCGGCTCCGTGCCGAAGATCTCCTCCAGCTGCTCCCAGCACTCCTCGACCGAGTCCAGGTCGGCCATATCCGCCATCGAGCAGCCCGCCGCCAGATTCGGCAGAATCACCGACTGGTGCGCGCCAGAGAGCATATCCGCCGTCTCCGCCATGAAGTGCACGCCGCAGAAGATAATTGCCTCGGCCGCCGTCCGCGTCTTAGCCGCCTGCGCCAGCTGAAACGAATCACCCACAAAATCCGCGTACTGCACCACCTCATCGCGCTGATAGAAGTGCCCCAGGATCACCACGCGCTCGCCCAGAGTATGCCGCGCGGCCCGTATCCGAAGATCGAGCTCCGCCGGCGTCGCCTTCCTGTACTCCTCAGGCAGACCGCCCTGCCGCGGCGCGTTCGCCGGAATCGTGTCCAGCACCGAAGCGCCCGGACCATAGCTCGGCGGCAGCGCGTCAAATACCCACGGCCCCTCCGCCAGACCCACGTCACATGTAGTCACCGCCGGCGCCGCAGGCAAAGGTCCTGTACCCCGTTTGGTTGCAATATGAACAAGCTGAATCGTGCTATCGACCGATGCCAAGGCTCTCTCCTGCTGAGGCGTCAGGCTTCGCTGTCATGCCTGTGCCTCATCGCAATCTCCCGTGCCATCCGCCGCCGGTAAATTGTCCTGATTAAAGTATGAGGGATAAGCCAAAAAGTCGCAGCATTCCCCACGCCGCCTCCAATCCTGACAAAAAATCCGCCCCGAACTGGAACCTCATCTCCACACCCTTGGTTGTCACTCCCGAAGGCAATCCGCGTTCCCGCCCCACATAACGCCAAGCACCTACCTCAACCCATCTCGCTCCGCCACATACGCCCGCCAGATTCCCTCAGCCACACTCTCCCCCTCCACAACAACCCCGTTCGTCGCCGCGGCAATCGCCTCGAGCGCCGCCTTCGGGCTCCGGTCGGCGTACAGCAGCCCATTCGCCTCCTGGTATGTATCCGTCAGCTGCGTGTAGCAAAAGCCCGCCAGTGCCGGCAGGTTCCGCACTACGCTCAGCAGTGCCCGGTAGCGCTCCAGCAGCTGCTCCGCCGTCTGTGAGCGCGAGTACCCCCACGTTGCCTGCTCCTTACTCAGCGCGATGCCGCCAAACTCCGTCAGCACGATCGGGTGCGCCTGCTGCCCGTCGCCCCTGCCCAGCAGCAGCAGCCTACCGCCCGGACGCTCTCGCCGCAGCAGCTTGGCCTCAATCCCGTCGATCCCGTATCGCTGCCCGATCCGCTCCGGCTCATCGTCGTAGTCGTGAATGCCCAGCAGATCCGTCGCCACGCTCTCCCAACCATCGTTGCCCACCACTGGCCGGCTCGGGTCGAGCGTCTTCGTCAGGTGATAGAGCGCCTGCACATAGTGCCGCTGCGCCTGGCTCTCCGGCAGGTTCGGCACACCCCAGCTCTCGTTGAACGGCACCCACGCCACAATGCAGGGATGGCTGCGGTCGCGGTGCAGCACCTCCTGCCACTCCCGCGTAAGCCGCTGAATCGACCGTATCGTGTAGCGATACGCGCTCGGCATCTCCTCCCACACCAGCAGCCCCAGCCGGTCCGCCCAGTAGAGATACCGCGCGCTCTCGATCTTCTGGTGCTTACGCACGCCATTGAACCCCAGCCGCTTGGTCAGCAGAATATCCGCCGCCAGCGCATCGTCGTCCGGAGCCGTCAGTCCTGTCTTCAGCCAATACCCCTGGTCCAGCACCAGCCGCAGCGGAAACGGCCGCCCATTCAGCACAAATCGATCGCCCTGTACCGCCACATCGCGCAGCGCCGTATAGCTCTCTACCCGGTCCAGCAGCTTGCCCGTCTCGTCGCGCAGCTCCATCACCACATCAATCAGCGTGGGCGAGGCTGGCGACCACAGCAGCGTGTTGCGAAAATCATCAATCCCCGGATCCGACAGCGCAATCTGCCGGTGCACCTCATCCGCAATTACCTGGTACGTATCGTTCGCCAGCAGCTGCCCACCCGAGAGCAGCCGAACGTTCAGCTCCAGCTTTCCACTTGACGCTCGGTCGTGCCGCTGCTCGATATGCGCTTCGAGCCCAATCTCCCACTGCTCCAGGCTCGCCGTCCACTGCACCGACCGTATCCGCGTGCACGGCACCGTCTCCAGCCACACCGTCTGCCAGATCCCCGTCGTCCGCGGGTACCAGATCGAGTGCGGCTCGAGTTGCCAGTCCTGCTTGCCGCGCGGCTTCGCCAGGTCCGCCGGATCATCGTGGGCGCGCACCACAATCTCCTGCACAGCACCCGGTAGGAGCGCGTGCGTGATATCCGCATGGAACGGTGTGTAGCCGCCAGTGTGCGAGCACACTGGGATGCCGTTCACCCAGACCGTAGTGGCAAAGTCCACAGCCTCAAAGTGCAGCAGCAATCGATCGTAAGAATGGGAGTCAGCACCGGAGCCGCCCGTCAGAGGCGTTTGCTCCCATGTGCGTCGATACCACACCGAGTCGTAGAACCCCGTATCCGCGACCCCGCTCGCCTCCGTCTCCGGACTGAACGGAACCTCGATCGTGCAGTCCCATGTCATCTGCGTCGGGTGCTCGCATACCGCCTCCCGCCCCTTTGAAAACTGCCACGGCCCGTTCAGCGACCGCCACTGTTCACGCCGCATCTGCGGTCGTGGATACGCGTCCATCCGCGGCAGCGTGGATCCCGGTTTCGAAGCGGTCATTAGCAGGCCCTCTCCTCGCAATCAAGCACTGCCCTCTATCGTAGCGGCTGCATGCCTCTACTGCGCAGCGCCCTCAAAGCTGACCCGGTAAACAGCCGCATACTTGCCCGGCTCCGCCGTCGGACCTTCCAGGTGCAGACCCGCCGCATCCTGCTGGAACCCGACCTTCGCCTCCGATCCCAGCAGCGTAACCCCACTCACGCGTCGCATTCCGGTCATCCCGCTCCCCAGCGCATGGATCACTGCCTTTCCGTCCGCCGGCCGCGCCATCTCAATCGCGTACAGCACTCCCGCCTTCGTCGTAAACCGGAAGTCTTGCGCCGTGTACGGTACTGTATCCGTGTCATGAAACGACCCTGCCTGCACCTGAGTCGGACCTTCGCCAAAGCTCGTCCACGGCCGCGTTCCGTAGATTGCCTCCCCATTCACCTTCAGCCAGCTACCAACATCCAGCAGCACCTGCTGCACCCCCTGCGGAATCGTCCCATCCGCTCGCGGCCCGATGTTCATCAACAGATTCCCGTTCTTGCTCACCACATCCGCCAGCTGCTGCACAATAAACGCCGGCGTTTTATACGTCTCGTTCTCGATATACCCCCACGACTTGTTTCCCACGGAGGTATCCGTCTGCCAGGTCATCGGCAGGATTCCCGGGGCCTGCCCGCGTTCGATATCCAGCACGCCCGACCCCTTCTCCATGTCCATCAGCTTGTAGTTGATAATCCCCACCGGCCCGCGCTTCGAGCTCTCGTTGTAGTAGTAGGCCGCAAACTGCGCCAGGTACGGCCGCACACTCGGCTGCCCGATCCACCAGTCAAAGAAGATCAGCTCCGGCTGGTACTTCCGCACAATCTCCGCGTTCCGCGCTACCCAGTCCTCCGCATAGGCCTGGCTCACGTACGTCCAGTCGTCTGCCAGGCTGTCCGGCGTGCCACGCTGCTCCAGATGCGCCGGCCCATAGAACGCCGCATACTTCGGGTCGTTCACGTCTGAGTCCTGCTTTCGCCCGCCATCCAGAAACCAGTCATGCTCGATCCGGTGCGACGACGCCCCCAGATGCAGTCCCTCCGCCCGAACCGCCTTTGCCAGATCGCCCGCAACATCCCGATGCGGTCCCATCTTCTTCGCCGTCCAGTCCGAGAGATCGCTGTCATACATGGCAAACCCGTCATGGTGCTCGAACACCGGCACCACATACCGCGCGCCAGAGTCCTTGAACAGCCGCGCCCACGCCGCCGGATCGAACTTCTCCGCCTTGAACATCGGCACGAAGTCTTTGTAACCAAACTTGGTCACTGGCCCGTACGTCGCCACATGGTGCTTGTTCATCTGCGATCCTTCGAGATACATCTCCCGTGGATACCACTCGCTCCCGAACGCCGGTACCGAGTACACACCCCAGTGAATAAAGATCCCGAACTTCGCGTCCTTGTACCACTCCGGCGTCTCGTACCCCGTCAGCGACTCCCAATCCGGCCGAAACGGCCCCACGGATGAAACCTTTTGCACGTCGGCCAGGATCTCCTTGCGCTTCGCGTCATACTTCGCGCTCGCGCTCCGCCAGGCCTCATCGATCGCCACCGGCGACTCCCCATCACTGCGCCGCTCCCCGGCCGCCACCTGGCCCCTGGCGGAGACCGTAAACCAACCTGCGAGCAGGAATCCCACGGCCGCTATTGCTAGACTGCCTCTGCTCGTTGCGTAAACGTTATCTCTGCGCATCTCTCACTCCGTTTTCAAAGCGTCACGCGCTCCCCTGCGGATCGCAATCGCCTCTGCGCGGTTGACTATATCGGTGCGGACCTGCCTTGTACAGTCACTTCCGGCAAGCAGCCGCGCGCGCAAGAAGACGGATCGGCTTCCCCCGAAAGACTCTGATCAAGTCCTTTGCATTTCTTTCTTCCATTCCGAGCAACGCGAGGAACCTGCTTTTGTCGGACCGGCTAAATATTTCTCCTAAAGGATGAAGACTATTTGACTTGATCAGACCTTCTCCCCAAGACAAATCGACAGGCATGCTACCGTGGCTGAGCTTGCCAGCAGGGAGCAACCAGCGTCTCGGCCGCTACCTCCACCATCGCCGCCTACAGGAGCCCTCATGTTCGCCCGCCTCGCTACTCTCCTCCCGCTCACCCTCGCGGCCACGCTCTCCCTGGCTCAGACCGCGACGCACTACCAGCCCACCCTCGAGTCTCTCGACACCCACCCGCTCCCGGCCTGGTACGCCGATGCCAAGCTCGGCATCTTCGTCCATTGGGGCCTCTACTCCGTCCCCGGCTGGGCCCCGCTCCAGCACCCGGGCCACGACTTCATCAACGAGGAGTACATCGTCAACAATCCCTACGCCGAGTGGTACCTGAACGTCATGCGCATCCCCGGCTCGCCCACCCAGGCCTACCAGCAGCAGCACTTCAACGGCGCCAACTACTACGACTTCACCGCCACCTTCGATGAGCAGTCCGCCAAGTGGTCGCCCGACGCCTGGGCCAAAACCTTCCACGACGCAGGAGCCCGCTACGTCGTCCTCACTACCAAGCATCATGACGGCTTCGCCCTCTGGCCCACGCAGGTCGTCAACCCCAACCAGAAACATCTCAGTGCCAAACGCGACATCGTCGGCGATCTCACCGCCAGCGTCCAGCGAGCCGGCCTGAAGATGGGCCTCTACTACTCCGGCGGCTATGACTGGACCTTCAACCGCGGCCCAATTGAGGTCTCCGCCGACTACGAGGCCGTCAAACCGCAGTCCCACGCCTACGGCCTCTACGCCGACGCCCAGATCAAGGAGCTCATCGCCCGCTATCACCCCGATATTCTCTGGAACGACATCGACTGGCCAAAGTCCGGCAACGCCCTACAGGTGATGGCCGACTATTACAACACCGTTCCTGATGGCGTCATCGACGATCGCTTCGGCATCAAGCACGCCGACTTCACCTCGCCCGAGTACACCAAACTCGACCACATCAGCGAGAAAAAGTGGGAGGAGTGCCGCGGCCTCGGTCGATCCTTCGGCTACAACCGCGCTGAAGGCGAAGCCGAAACCATCGCCCCCGCCGAGCTCATCACGCTGCTCGTCGATATCGTCAGCAAAAACGGCAACCTTCTGCTCGACGTCGGTCCTGAAGCCGACGGCGCCATTCCCGCCGTTCAGATGGATCGACTCAACAAGCTCGGTGCATGGCTCACGCAGAACGGCGAAGCCATCTATGGCACCACTCCCTGGACCCGCGCCGATGGCAAGACGGCCGACGGCATCGATCTCCGCTTTACCCGCAAGGGCACAAAGCTCTATGCCATCCTCCTCGCCAAACCTGCCGGCCGCAGCGTCACCCTCGTCGACGTTGCCGCCCGCCCCGGCTCGCCGATTCGTCTCCTCGGCAGCAACGCCAGACTCCGTGGTTCCGCTGTCGGCAAAGATCTCAAGATCGATCTCCCGGCGTCGCTCCCCGGGAACTACGCCTTCGTCCTCGAACTTGAATCCACCTCCTGATCGCCCGAATCAGTCAAAGTCTGCTCTCTGCATCTCACATACTGAACTCCGTCTTGCCTTCTCACGCTTTCTCCGCTTGCACGACGAGACTTCGTCCATCTCTTTTCAGTTATAGGAGTCCTCGTTGCCCGAGTCCGCCCGCACGCTCTCCGCCGATCCCCTTGCCACAGCCCAGCACTTCGCTGACGAGATCTCTTCCCATGCCGCCACCACAACCGCTCCCATCGCTGAGCTGCAGCAACTTGGCCGTTTGGGCCTCCTCACTGCTCCGCTCCCCCGCGCAAACGGCGGCCTTGGCCTCGGCATTGAACCCGGCAACCACCTCACCCTCCTCCGCGTCCTCGCCCTCATTGGGGGCGCCGATCTCGCCCTCGGCCGCCTCTACGAGGGCACGGAGCGCTGGGCGGAGCTGGTCGAGGTCACG